>JBFWOK010000051.1:0-37674 GCA_050250555.1 Limisphaerales bacterium | reverse complement strand
TTCGTGGTTTCTTACGCGGGGTTTTGGGCCCCAGGCCGGCGAACCCCGTTCTCGTTCTCGTTCTCGTTCTCGCGCTCGCGGCCCGCTTCCTTCAGCTTCACGAAATCCATGAAGCAGAACCCACACATGAACCTTGATTCTCTCACGGAGGCACTGAGACACGGAGAGCAGCCGACGAGTTCTTTCCCTCTCCGTGCCTCTGTGCCTCCGTGTGATGCCGCTTCATGTGATGCCCATCCGGGTTCATGCTCCCAACGCGTGCACGGATTTTGGAGAACCTCCCTTCCCCGGAACCCATGGCCCCGGTTGCCAACCGCATTCCCTTCGCTCCTCAGCCTGGCCCTTGCGGGGATGTTCTCGCTGACCGCCGGTGGCGCCGCTTCCAACGACTGGCCCGTGTACCGCGGCGACCACGGGGGCACCGGCTACTCCAATCTCCGGCGGATCCACACCCGAAACGTTCACCGCCTGAAACCCGTGTGGACCTACCGCTGCGACGACATGCGGACCCGCCCCGCCACGACCATCGAATGCAATCCCCTGGTCGTCGGACGCGCGCTCTACCTCACCACCCCACGCCTCAAGGTGGCCGCCCTCGACGCCGCCACCGGCTCCGAACTCTGGACATTCGATCCGTGGAACGGCCAAGGCGGCGGCGGTGTCAGTCGCGGCCTGACCTGGTGGGCCGACGGCGACGAACGCCGCCTGTTCTCGGCCGCGGGCAACTTCCTTTTCGCTCTCGACCCGGACACGGGGCGTCTGATTCCCGGATTCGGGGACGGCGGACGCGTCGATCTCCGCTTGGGACTCGACCGAGACCTGGTTCGACAGAGCGTCGGCCTTTCGACGCCCGGCATCGTGTACCGGGATCTCCTGATCGTCGGATCCACCCTCGGCGACAGCCCGGCGGCGCGCGCGCCCGGCCATATTCGCGCATTCGACGTCCGGACCGGTGAACGCCGCTGGATCTTCCACACCATCCCGCATCCCGGGGAGCCCGGGTACGAAACCTGGCCCCCCGACGCGTGGCGCACGGCCGCCGCCTGCAACGCCTGGGGCGGCCTGACACTCGACCCCGAGCGCGGACTCGTCTTCGCGGGGACGGGCTCGGCGGCCTACGATCACTACGGGGGCGACCGTCACGGCATGAATCTCTTCGGAAACTCGGTTCTGGCCCTCGACGCGGCCACCGGCGCCTACCGGTGGCATTTCCAGGTCGTTCACCATGACCTCTGGGACTACGACCTTCCCTGCCCCCCGGTGCTGGTGACCGTCCGCCACGACGGCCGTCGAATCGACGCGGCGGCCCAGGCGACCAAGACCGGCCACCTATTCCTCCTGGACCGCGTCACCGGCCGACCGCTTTTTCCCGTCGAGGAACGGCCGGTACCGCCGTCCGAACTTGCCGGTGAAGCCGCCTGGCCCACGCAGCCGTTCCCAACCCGCCCGCCCGCGTTCACCCGCCAGGGGTTCACCCGCGACGATGTCACCGACCTCAACCCGTCCGCGCGAGCCAGCGCGCTTCGCGACCTGGAAAGGATCCAACCGGCTCCCCTGTTCGCTCCCCCGTCCCTCAAGCCCACGGTGATCCTTCCGCAGTTCAATGGCGGTGCCGAATGGGGTGGCCAGGCGTTCGATCCGCGGACTCGGACCCTGTTCGTCAACGCCAGCAACGAAGCCGAATGGATGGCGATGGTCCCCGCGAGGCCGGCGGAAACGGTGTCCCTCAATGCGCTCGGCGAACATCTGTTCGGGGCCATCTGCGTCCAATGCCACGGTCCCCAGGGCGCCGCCCTCAAGGCCGCCCTCGCTGCCGCGCCGACGCCAACCGCCGTCCCGGGCGCAACCGATGGCGCATCGGCCCCGCTGCCGCCGTCGCTCGACGGCCTGGCCGCAAGGCTCGCCCCCGCGGACGCGGCGGTACTCCTGGAGACCGGGCGCGGTCAGATGCCCTCCTTCGCCGCCCTCGGCGACCTCGAACGCCGCGCTTTGATCGCGTTTCTGTATGGAACCGGGCAGGACGAACGCCTTCCCCCCGGATCCGTCGACATCGCGTGGGCGGACCGAATCCGTTACCTCGCGACCGGGCACCACGAGTGGGTCGATCCGGAGGGTTTCCCGATGAACCGTCGTCCCTGGGGAATGCTCACCGCCATCGACCTCGACCGGGGAAGACTGAAATGGCAGGTGCCGCTGGGGACCTATCCCGCGCTGGAGAAGAGGGGCGAACCCCCGACGGGCACGTTCAACATTGGCGGGCCCATCGCCACGGCGGGTGGGGTCGTCTTCATTGGCGCGACACGCGACGAACGATTCAGGGCGTTCGACCAGCGTTCCGGCAAGGTGCTCTGGGAATACCAACTCGACGCCGGCGCCTACGCCACGCCCGCGACTTACGAAGTCGACGGCCGACAATACGTCGTGGTGGCCGCCGGAGGGGGTGGGAAGGCGGAAACCAAGGCCGGCGACGCCTACTGGTGCTTCGCGCTCCCGGATTGAAGGCGTTTCTGACCCGCATACCGGGAACCACGGGGATTCCAAGTCACCCCGGCGTGAACGAGGCGCAGCAACAGCGAGACAAAAGGCCCGTCCCCTCGCTTCCGTGCCTCCGTGCCTCCGTGAGAGACCTCCAGACCTACGCCGCGGCGGGCGCGGCGGCCCCGAACCCAGGCAGTTTGGGAGGCGTCGTTTTCGGGACCTCGGGCAGCGTCGTGGCGGCCTGGGCGCCCGAAGGCGGGTCGATGTTCGTCTGTTGGGGCGAGGGGGTGAAGCGCCCGGTGCGGATGATCTCCTCCACCTGCCAGCCTTCGAGCGTCTCGAACTCGAGGAGCGCCTTGGCGATCGCCTCCAGCTTGTCGCGGTGGGTCTCGATCAGGTCCCTTGCGACCCGGAAACCCTCCTCGATGATCCGACGAACCTCCTCATCGATCTCCCGGGCGGTCGCTTCGCTGTAGTCCTTGCGCCGCACCATGTCGCGCCCGAGGAAATACTCGTCGTCGGAGCCGTACTGGACCATGCCGAGCTTCTCGCTCATGCCCCATTGGCAGACCATCGAACGGGCAAGGCTGGTCGCCTGCTTGATATCGCTCGACGCGCCGGTCGAGATGTCCCCGGAAACCTGCTCCTCCGCGATCCGACCCGCCATGATCACCGCGATCAGGTCGAGCATCTGCTTCCGGTGCTGGTTGATCACGTCGCGGACGGGAAGGTACATCGTCGATCCGAGCGACTGTCCGCGCGGGATGATCGTGACCTTGTGAAGCGGGTGGGTGTGGTTCAGAAGCACATTGACCAGCGCATGTCCGGCCTCGTGCCAGGCCGTGAAACGCTTCTCCTCGTCGGTCATCGCGAGACTGCGACGTTCCCGTCCCCATCGGACCTTGTCCCGGGCCTCTTCGAGTTCCTTCATCCCGACGGCTTTCTTGCCGATCCGCGCCGCGAGAAGCGCCGCCTCGTTCAGAAGGTTCGCCAACTCGGCGCCGGAGAATCCCGGCGTCCCGCGCGCGGTCACGGCGAGGTCCACGCTCGGATCGAGTTTCACGTTCCTCGCGTGAACCTTGAGGATCCCTTCGCGCCCTTTGACATCGGGAAGGTTGACCGTGATCTGCCGGTCGAAACGCCCGGGCCTCAGGAGCGCCGGATCGAGCACGTCGGGACGATTCGTGGCGGCGATGATGATGATCCCCTCCTGGGTGTCGAAGCCGTCCATCTCGACCAGCAACGCGTTCAGCGTCTGCTCGCGCTCGTCGTTGCCGCCCCCGAGTCCCACGCCGCGGCTCCGCCCCACCGCGTCGATCTCGTCGATGAAGATCAGGCAGGGGGTGTTCTTGCGGGCCTGCTCGAACATGTCCCGCACGCGGCTGGCGCCGACCCCCACGAACATCTCGACGAAGTCCGATCCGCTGATGCTGTAGAAGGCGGCGTCCGCCTCCCCCGCGATCGCCTTGGCGAGAAGGGTCTTTCCCGTTCCGGGAGGACCGATCATCAGGATCCCCTTCGGAATGCGCCCGCCGAGACGTTGGAACCGTTTCGGATCCTTCAGGAACTCGACCAGTTCGGCCACCTCCTCCTTCGCCTCCTCGACGCCGGCGACCTCCTTGAACGTGGTCTTGTTCTTCTCCTTGGTCAGCATCCGCGCGCGGCTCTTGCCGAAGCTCAGCGCCCCGCGCCCCGCCATTTTGATCTGGCGGATGAAGAAAAAGTAGATCAACGCCGCGACCAGGAGGAACGGCAGGACCACCGTCACGAACACATTCATCAGGAGTGTGTTCGGGGTCTTCACGTCGAAGCGGTAGTCCTGCTGGAGATCCCGGACGACGTCATCCACCAGCGCGACCCGCGTTTCGAAGGGCGTCCCGGTATCAGCCGACACTTCGCCGCCCTGCTCCGGAGACAGCGGTTCATCCACGAACCGGCCCGTGATGAGCTGCAGCGGGGACTGCGGATCGAACGTGATCGTCCCCGAAACCACCTGATTGTTGGTCAGCTTCGCAAAGAACTCGTGGGGGGTGAGCGTCTGGTACTTGGGATCCGTCTGCCGTCGCAGCATGAAGAGCAGCGGCAGAAAACCCAGGATGGCGATCAGGAACAGCCATCCCCGCGTCGGGACCTTGGAATCGCCAGGCTTGGGTGACCGCGGATTATCGCTCGGCTTGAAATCGTCGGACATCAGTTTTGCCGGCAGCCTAGCACCGCGCTCCAGCCGACGCAATGCACCCGACGTCCCGGTTTCCGACCCGAATTCTGGTCCATGACTTCCGACCTTCCGCGACGTTCCGCGACGTTCCACCCTCTTCCCCGCGTGAAACAAACCGAAGGCGGAAATTTTAGTGGCGCACTTCAACTCCTCTGATAAGGTCCGCGCCCCTTGCCGTTCCGGCCTCGTCAGGCGGATGCCGGCATTGACCGACCTAGAACTGGAACTGGAAACGATTTGGGAGTCATCCAAGTGAGCTCCAAGAAACAAGCCCCGAAAAAAACGACCGCAGCCGGCCGGGGGAAAGTGATCGGCACCGCAACGGCCGCCGCCATCCTCGGTGGCGCCCTGTCCGGTGGACCTAAGTCCTCGTCCAAAGGCCGCGCCATCGACCCGGAATGGGCACGCTATCGGCAGATTCTGTTCGATCTCCGCGATCAGTTGGTCCGCCAGATGAATGGACTCGCCAAGGAGTCCGCCGAGCAACTGCCGGGCTACAGCATGCACATGGCGGATTCCGGCACCGACAACTTCGACCGCGATTTCGCGCTCAGCCTCCTGTCCAGCGATCAGGACGCGATCTACGAAATCGATGAAGCCCTGAAACGCATCGAACGCGGCAGCTACGGGACCTGCGAACTGACCGGCAAGCCGATCCCCAAAGCGCGCCTCGACGCCATCCCTTGGGCGCGCTTCACCGTCGAAGCCCAGGCCCAGCTCGAACGGGACGGCGCGCTCCGCCACCGGCGCCTCGGCTCGCTGGGAACCCTCGACGCCGGCGCCCCCGCCGAAATCGAAGAGGACGACGAGGTCGAAGAAAAGCCAGCTAAGGAGAAAGAGTAGGACATCATGCCGCGAGAAATCGTCACCATCGAGTGCTCGGAAGCGCGCAAGGAGGGCAAATCCCCCAGCCGCTACACGACCACCCGCAACAAGAAACTGAAACCGGAGAAGCTGGAACTGATGAAGTTCAACAAGCATCTCCGCCGACACACCCTCCATCGCGAGATCAAGTGATCCAGTGAAGGTGAATGGAATGAGGTGAACCCAGCGGACGCGTGGACCCCGGTCCCCTCCCGGGTCCCGACACCCTCCGTTCCCGACACCCACCCCATCCGCACCGCCCAACCCGCATTTCCGTATGCCGCGAAAAAACCACAAGGAACGCGAAAGCGGTTCCCGATCCCGCTCGGTCGAGGTCCGCACGCCCCGCCCCAAGCCGAAGATCGATTTCACCGTCGACGCCCTCGACTTCAAGAACGTCAATCTCCTCCGGCAGTTCGTCACCGAACAGGGCCGCATTCTGCCCCGCAAATACACGGGCCTCCCCGCGCACTATCAGCGGCGCCTGACCGTGGCCATCAAGCGGGCCCGGCAGATGCTCCTGATGAAGTGAGGGACGGTCGAACGGGGCGGGCTTCGTCCGCCCCCGCCCCCGCCCCCGCCCTCGCCCCGCCTCTTCCCACTCGCCCGGCAAGCCCTTCCCGGGCGGGGTGTGCGTGCAATTGACGGGTTGCGAACGATTTGCATTCGGGGTTGAATCGCTCCGTGTCCGTCCCGTCCCAAAAGCCCTCGCCCTCGCCCTCGCCGCGAACAGCGCCCCCAAACGGCCGCCGGCGCCTCCGCGACACGGCCGCTTCGCTCCGCCTCCCCGTCTCCCTCTCGTTCTTCATCGGCCTCGCGCTCTCGAGTCCCCTCATCCCGCGCGACGTCGCCGCGGCCGCCTCTTCCACCCCCGAACCCGTCGTTCTCACCAGCTTTCTCCCCGTCCATTCCCTGGCGCTCGACATCGCCGGAAGCGCCGGAAAGGTCGAGAACTGGCTGCCACAGGGCGTGGATCCCCACGATTTCCAGTTTTCCCCGCGCGACCTTCGTCGACTGCGCTCCGCCTCCCTCCTCGTCATCGGAGGCCTCGGCCTCGAGGGCTGGTCCCCATCGAAACTCCGGGACCTCGCCGGCAACCCGTCGCTCCGCATCGTCGAAGCCACCACGGGACTCCCCCAAGCCGCCCTCATCCCCGACACAAACCCGCACGGTCACAGTCACGAGGGTCATGATCAGGAACATGATCATGATCATGTTCACGATCACGACGACGATCCTGCGAAGGCGGACGCCCCGAACCCCCATTTCTGGCTCGACCCGCTCCTCATGGCCCATGCCGCCACCAATGTGGCCACGGCCCTCCAGGAACTGAATCCCTCGCGACGCGAGGAGTACGCGCGGAATGCCGCCGCCGCCGTCGAGTCGCTCCACGCCCTCCACCGCGACTACACCCGCGCCCTCGCCAACGCCACGAACGCCTTCATCACGTACCATGGCGCGTTCCCCTACCTCGCGAGGCGCTACAACCTCCGCCTCGTCGGCGTGGTCGAATCCGGCCCCGCCGATCAACCGTCGGCACGCCGATTGTCGGAACTGGGCCGCGTCGTCCGCGCGGAGAATGCCCGCGTGCTTTTCATCGACGGCGAGCCCACCCGCCTCGCACGCCGGCTCGCCGCCGACCTTGGCCTTCAGATTTACGCGCTCGAAACGCTTGAAACCGGCAGGCTGCGCCCCGGCGCCTACGAACAGGGTATGCGACGGAATCTCGAGGTCCTCAAAAAGGCGCTGAGTCCGTCCCCTTCCCGCCCATCCCCATGACGGCCGCCGCCTCCGCCGCCCCCGTGGTGACCACCCGGGACCTTTGCGTCCGCCTCGGAGGTCGACCGATCCTCGACAAGATCTGCCTCGAGATCGCGCCTGGAAACCTGGTGGCGTTGATCGGCCCGAACGGCGCGGGAAAGACCACCCTCCTCCGGACCCTCCTGGGACTGCTCCCGGTCGAGTCGGGCGACTTCACGCTCCTCGGATGCGACGACCTCAAGACCGCCCTTCCCTCGATCGGTTACGTGCCGCAACGTCTCGCGCTGGGCGATGGACTCGCCCTGAGCGTTCGGGAATTCCTCGCGCTTCGCCGTCGCGCGACCCGCAACTGGTTCTGGCGCCGCCGGGAAGCCCTGGATCGCACCTGGCCGGCCGTCGCGGAGGAACTGGGCGTCCGTCCGCTGCTCGACAAGCCCGTGACCTCGTTGTCCGGCGGGCAGCTCCAGCGCGTGCTCATCACCTTCAGCCTGCTTGACGAACCCAAGCTTCTCTTCCTTGACGAACCCACGGAAGGGGTCGACGCACCCGGCGAACGAACATTCTACGAGATCATCTCCGACATCCATCGCGCGCGCGGCCTCACCGTGGTCCTCGTCTCCCACGACTTATCGATGGTGCATCGCCACGCATCGTGGGTGATCGCCCTCAATGGTCGCGTCTGCTGCGAGGGCGCCCCCGACGACATCATTCGCGAGGATGCCCTCCGTGAGGCCTACGGCCTTCACGTGACGTCCTACCACCACCACCATCACCACGGCCACAGTCCCATTCCCAGTCCCAGTCCCATTCCCAGTCACGATCACCCGAGCGAGCACGATCCCGCCACGCCCCATGCTCACTGAGCCCTTCATGCAGCGGGCGTTTCTGGGCGCCCTGATCCTGGCGCCGCTGTGCGCCCTTCTCGGCGTCTTCGTCACGGCCCGGCGCATGGCGTTCTTCAGCGATACGGTCGCGCACGCCTCGCTCGCCGGCACGGCCGCGGCCTTCCTGGTTGGGCTGAGCGAGCCCACCGCGGGCATGCTCGTGGTCAGCCTCCTGGTGGCCGGCGCCATCCTCTGGCTCCGCGAAAAGAGCGGTCTCTACCACGACACGATCATGGCGCTTCTCCTCACCGGATCCGTCGCCGTCGGCACCGTCATCCTCAGCCGGCTTCATGGATTTCGAGGCGAACTTCACCGTGTCCTGTTTGGGGATGTTCTCGCCGTCGGCCCGACCGAACTCTGGCTCGCCGGCGGCCTCCTCGCCGTGGTCATCCTCAGCGGCGCCTGGTTCCTCAGCCCGCTGTCCCTGATCACCACCAGCGAGGACCTGGCCCACGTCAGCGGCATCCCCGTCCGGGCCTGCAACTACGGATTCATCCTCGTCCTGACCCTCACGGTCACGGTGAGCATCCGCCTCGTCGGAATCCTCCTCGTGGGCGCCCTTCTCGTTATTCCACCGGCCGCTGCCCGCCTCGTTAGCCGGAATCTGCGCCAGGAGATCTGGATCGCGGTTCTGTTCGGCATGGTGGCCGGCGTGGGCGGCGTCGGCGTGTCCTACGCCGCGGACGTCCCCTGCGGTCCCGCCATCGTGCTCGTGAGCATCGGCCTGTTCATCGTGGCGCTGGCGGCCGGCCGGTTCACCTCCGGCATACGCCGACGGGATCATTCCGCTCCCTGACATGAAGCCGCACCCAGGCTGCAATCATCACCGCCCCGAACTCGGCGACCTGACCGACCACCTGCGGCGCGGAGCCCGGCGCATCACAGGTCCGCGACGGGCGATCCTCGCCATCCTTCAGGCCCACCCGCACCCGATGACGAACAAGGAGATCTTCGAGGCGCTGCCTCCCGGGGAGTGCGATCTCGCGACCGTCTACAGGTCCCTGCATCTCCTCGAGGACATGGGGTTGGTGGAACGCTTTGATTTCGGCGACGGCACCGCCCGATTCGAGATGGCGCGCCCGGGTCACCAGGGGCATCACCATCACCTCGTCTGCACCGAATGCCGGACCATCCATCCGATCGAAGACTGCCTCGCCCTGGAGTGGGAGGCCAAGATCGCGCGCGAAAGCGGGTTCCAAATGGTGACCCACAAGCTCGAGTTCTTCGGTCTCTGTCCGCGATGCCAGAAACGGGGTGTCCGCGGGGAAGCCCAGCGCCCGGGACGCGGGCAACCGAATGCGCCCGTACCCGCGACGAAGTCGCCAAGATCGCCGGGCGCGAAGGCGAAATCGTCCAGCCCACCGGCAGGATCCTGAGTCTGATCCTGACGTCATCCCAGTGCCAGCCGGCACCACAGCCCGTTGACCTGACTTCGCTCACGGAGGCACGGGGACTCGGAGATCCGAAAATTGGGTTCAATGCCCGCTCCGTGCCTCCGTGCCTCCGTGTGATTCTCCTTTTCGACCCAAGGTCCCGATGATTGTCGTGAATTTGGCAAGCCTCCCAAGCCACGTGGGTGAGCCCTGCCGAGCGCACCACCAAAAAGAAAAACGCCCCGGCCGAAGCCGGGGCGCTGGCAAAAAACCGTTGGGTTGGCAACAACTCGACTACCGCGTTCCCGTCTTGCCGGGCTGAGCGTAGTTGTTGTTGTTGTCCTGCGAGTTCTGGATGGTCTCGCGAAGACGAGCCGACGTGAGCTGCTGAACGGAACCATCGGAGAGCGCCGCGTTTCCGGCGTTCTGGTGCATTCCCTTCTCATCCCAGCGGAGGTCCTTGAGCTGGACGTTGTTCGTCCCGAGGTTGGCCCGCTTGGCGGCGTCGTTGTAGAGGAATTTGTGGACGGAGTGGCCGGTCACCGAGCGATCCACGGCCAGGAGCATGCCCGGGCGGGTTTCGTCGGCTTCGGGTCCGAGGCCATAGCTGATCGCGGCATTGCGGGCCGTGGTGCGGGCCGCCATGTCGTTCCAGTTGGTGGCTTCGTAACGACCGCTGTCCGCGGCGCAGAGGAGCACCTTGGGCGTGGTCAGTTCGTTCGACATCACCCAGAAGTGACGCCAGATATCGAGAACGCCCGCCGTGGCGTTGGCACCCAGGTAATCCGAGGATCCGCCTTCGTTCGTCGAGACGTTCATCGGGTAGCGATCCCCGTTGTCGGTCGAGAAGACGCGGAAAGCGATGCCAAGCTGTTTCAGGCCGTTCACGCACTTGATCCGCACCGCCTTGGCCTTGGCCTTGGCCAGCGCCGGAAGAAGCATGCTCGCCAGAATGGCGATGATGGCGATGACGACGAGAAGTTCGATCAGTGTGAAGGCGCGTTTCGCGCGCTGCCGGAATGATTTCATGTGTGTGCTTGCTGTGAGGGTTAGCGGTTCGCGTTTGTAGGAGAACACCCTTTGGAGTGTCAACGGATTTTACCGGAACTCCTAACAGCATAAGCAATGCCATCGCAGAATGCGGGACTTTTCGAGCATACCCAACCCGGTTGGCGTCATTCTCACCCAGGGATGCGTGAAAACCACGCCAACGCCCCTCCCCTCGACACACCACACTCAACAGCGCCTGGCCGAATCCCCTCCGGTATCCGTTCGATTCCGATTCCGATTCCGATTCCGACCCCGATCCGAAGGCATACCCGCGATCAGCCAGCCCCTTTCTTCTCCGCCACGAGGTCCGCGAGTGTCCTCGCTCCCTCGCGACTCTCCGCTTCCGTCACGCGCGCGATCTCGGACTCCGCCACTTCGCGGGCGTCGTCCCGGCGGGTCGGCAAGCGCTGGCCCACCCCGCGCCGCATCGCTGCCAGGATGTCCGCCACGCGAATCGACTCCAACGGTCGCGCGGGCAGCAATCCCGCATCCCCGGCGGTGGCTTCGACGAGAAGCCGGGTTGAAAGGAGGGTCGCCACGACTTTGTTGAGCAATTCCCCGGGAACCTCCAGCCGCTCAGCCAACTGAGGCACCGACGGCAGATCCTCGGCGGCGCGAAAGGCGCGCGCGGCCTCGATCATCACCCGCAGGGCGACGAACTCCCGGCCCTCCTGGTGAACGGTTTCCGTCAGGCGAAGCGCGAGTTGGGTGCGCCGGTTCTGATAGACGTACGCCACCTGGGATCCGAACAGGAGCAGGAGCCAGAAGAAATAGAGTCCGACCATGAAGACGGGCAGGGGCGCCAACACGCCGAAGACCTTGCTGTCCCTGGAAATCCGGGAGACGAACAGGACGCTCATGGTGTTGTTCAGGTGCCAGAGAACCCCAGTGGTCAGCCCTCCCAGGAGAGCCGCCTTCCATTGAACCTTGGTGTTGGGGACGAGGGCGTAGAACAGCGCCGAACCTCCGGCGAGGATCGGAATCGGCGCGAGCCCGATCAGGAGCTTGGTCACCGACGGCAAGGTCGCCAGCACCGTTTGGATGGCGGGCGCCTTGAGGAACGCCGTGAAGCTCACGGCGGCGAAGATGAGGATCGGCCCGAGGCTGATCGTCGCCCAATAATTGACGACCCTCGAATACCACGACCGGCTCACGGACACCCCCCAGATCTCGTTCAACGTCTCCTCGATCCGGGCGAGCATGAAAATGATCATCACCAGCAGCGCGATCATGCCGGTGGTCCCGATCGTGCCGCTGTTGACGTTATCGATCGAAGACATGACGAACGACGTCACCTGCTCGCGGATCTTGATCAATTCCGGCTGGCTCTCCGCCTGGGGCACCAGGCTGTTCAGGCCCATCCGGATGTTCTTTTCGATCTCAGTCTTTTCGCCCTTCAGGACGCTGGACGCGATTCCGACGACGAGGGCGAGCAGCGGGATCAGCGCGAGGAGCGACGTGTAAGCCAGCGCGGAGGCCCGCACCGGACAGCCGTTCCGCACGAATCCCTGACCCACCCGGATCCAAAACCGAAGGAACCCCACGAGCCAGGGCGCCACCAGGCCGGGAGGAAGATCCTCATCCCGCATCAATGCCCGGATCGCCGGCTTCCATCGTTGCAGCATGCCCCTGCCTTTAGCGGAGATGGACGCCAAAAACCAGCCATCCAACTTGAAACTTGGAAGGGCCATCCGCGCCCCTTACCGTTTTCCCCGCATGGCGAAGAACTCCAATCCCGATCCTTCCGCCCATCGGGGCCGGCTCGATCTGGTCGGAGCCATCCTGGTCGCGATCGCGCTCGTCTGGCTGGTCGCCCTATTCTCCTACGACCGCTTCGACGTGCGCGTGAACACCGCCCGCCCCAACGATCCCGCCCACAACTGGATCGGCCCGGTCGGCGCCTGGTGGAGCGAGTTGTCTTTCCTGGCGTTCGGCGCCGCCGGATTCGCCCTGCCCCTCGCGCTTCTCGCGTTCGGCCTGGGCTGTCTCGCCGAAATCTTCGCGTTCGCCCGCCGACGCTGGGTCTGGCTCGTCCTCCTGTCGCTGGTCTCCTCCGTGTTCTTCGCCCTGAACCCCGGACTCGTCGGACGCTTCGCCAGTTCCGAATTGCCCGGCGGTCTCGTCGGCAACCTGCTCAACCCCGCCCGGTTCATCGGCTACGCCGGTTCCATGGCCGCCTGCGTCCTGCTTTACCTCCTCAGCCTTCTCGGCCTCTCCGACTTTCAATTGTTCGAATGGATCCGGATGGCGTGGGCCGAACGCCGCGAACGTGCGGAGGCCGCCCTCGACGAGGAGATCCGGCTCGATCGCAAGGCCAGGCAGCTCGAGAAGGAAGCCCGCCGCCTTCAGGAATTGGTCGACCAGGAACGCGACACCGCGCTCCCTCCCCCTTCCCTCCTCGGCGACGCCAAATCTTCGGGAAAAGGGCCCGCCGAATCCGCCGAACGGGCGGTTCCGGGCCCGGAACCCGTCGTCCGCGATCTCAGCGTTCCCCGCGCGAAACCTTCCGCGCCCCTTCGCAAGGGATCCGGCCCCACGCCCGCCGCCGTCCTCGAGGGCGAGGTCATCAGCGCCAAAGAGATCGCCGCCTCATCCACTCCCCCCGCCAACGGCGCCAACACGCCCGCCAAGGACTCCGATGCCGAAGCCGATTCCGACGTCGGATCGGCCGAATCCTCCTCGACGTCCGGCGACGAGGGTCCCCGCTCCGATTCCGATCCGGCCGGGGACGACCCGATGACCCAGCCCGTTCCGACCCCGCCGGCCCGCGGCCGCATGGTGCCGCGCCGCAGGCTCGTCGTCGCCCAGGGACCCACCATCGGAAATTACAAGCTTCCCCCGATCGACCTGCTTCAGTCACCGGACCTCACCATCCAACCCACGGAATCCAAGGAAGAGCTGATCGCGAACGCCCGCCTCATGCAGCAGACGCTCGGACAGTTCGGCATCGACGTCACCTGCGGCGACATCACCAAGGGCCCCACGATCACCCGGTATGAGCTCCACCCCGCGCCCGGAGTCAAACTCGAGCGGATCACCGGACTGACCAACAACATCGCCGCCGCCCTCAAAGCCGAGCGCATTCACATTCTCGCACCCGTCCCCGGCAAGAGTTCGGTCGGTGTCGAAGTTCCGAACGCCGTCAAAACCAAGGTCATCATGCGGGACCTCCTCGAGTCCGAGGAATGGGCCAAGACCCGCGCGCGCATCCCCCTCGCCCTCGGAAAGGATGTGTACGGACACCCCATGATCGCCGATCTCGCCGAGGCGCCCCACCTGCTCATCGCCGGCAGCACCGGCTCCGGCAAATCGGTCTGCATCAATTCCATCATCGCCTCCCTCTTGTACCGCTTCGCGCCCGACCAGCTCCGGTTCGTCATGATCGATCCGAAAGTGGTCGAACTTCAGCAGTACAACGTTCTCCCCCACCTCGTCGTTCCCGTCGTCACCGACCCCAAGAAGGTCGTGCTCGCCCTCCGCTGGGTCGTCACCGAGATGGAGAAGCGCTACCAGATCTTCGCGAAGATGGGTGTCCGGAACATCAAGGCCTTCAACGAGCGCCCCAAGGCCCCGCCGCCGCCCAAACCCTCCAACCAACCGGAACTCCCACTCTCGTCCGCCAAGGAGAAAGTCGAAGCCAGCCAGGAGGGGTTCGCCGTCCAGCTCGACGAGGAAATGGTCTCCGCCGACGACAGCGACATCGTCATCCCGGAGAAGCTCTCCTACATCGTGGTCATCATCGACGAACTCGCCGACCTCATGCTCGTCGCGCCCGCGGACGTCGAGATGTCCATCGCCCGAATCACGCAGATGGCCCGCGCCGCGGGAATCCATTGCATCGTCGCGACCCAGCGTCCGTCCGTCGACGTCATCACCGGCGTCATCAAGGCCAACATTCCCGCGCGAATCGCCTTCCAGGTCGCGTCCAAGGTCGATTCCCGCACGATCCTCGACCAGATGGGTGCCGACAAACTCCTCGGCAAGGGGGACATGCTCTACCTGCCGCCCGGTTCCGGCCGGCTGATCCGCGCCCAGGGCGCCCTCGTCACCGATCAGGAGATCCAGTCGGTTGTCGACTTCATCGCCCAACAGGGCAAACCCAGCTACGAACTGGAGATCACCCAGCAGTTGCAACGTCCGGTCCGGGACTCCGACGACGGAGACAGCGAGGAGGACGAGGAACTGGTGGAGAATTGCATTGAGGTCATCCGAAGCGAAGGCAAAGCCAGCACGTCCCTGCTCCAGCGCCGCCTCAAGATCGGGTACGGACGCGCCGCGCGGATGATGGACATCCTCGAAGACCGCGGGATCATCGGTCCGGCGCGCGGCGCCGAACCCCGCGAAATCCTCATCGACCTCGACGGCCAGGGCCACGACGGCGGCCGGCAACAGCTGGTGTAACTGGTGGCAAGACGCCTTCAGCGCCGCGGCCACCGGTTCGCCGCCCCGCTCCGCGAGCCCGCCCTGGAAGGGCGGCGGATTCGGCGCGTGCACAACCCTGGCCACTCCCACGCGGAGGGGGACCAAATCCATCCTCAAATCTCCGTGTCTCAGTGCCTCCGTGAGAGAATCCCGGTTCTTGGGACCCGTTGAAATCGGGTGACCTCGAACCATCCACCGAGATCGTCGAGGAACCGATTTGCGCCGTTTCGCTGTAAGATCGCCTGGAGCGATCGCGTTATCCGACTGGTGATTCCGGCGTCGATCCATCCCATCCCAAACAGCCGACGCCGCCGCGCTGCGACGGCCAGCGACGAGTTCACCGACGCGGCGGCACCGGGCTCGCCGCACAGCTTGGATCGCTTTGCCATTGGGCATAGCACTCCCACTCCCACTCGCACTCGCACTCGTACTCAGCCCGAAGGGCGGTACTCGCCCTCGAAAGGCGGGATGACTCGGTGGAATGGAGGGATGAAGGACAAAGCCGTCGAGTACGAGTACGAGTACGAGTACGAGTGCGAGTGCGAGTGCGAGTACGAGAACGTGGGACAGGATTCACCCATTGCGCGGCCAGGGGATGCGCCCGTTCAATCGGCGGATGCCGCGATGGCGTTCGAGTTCGAGTTCGAGTTCGATGGCGGGATCCTGGATCCCGGTTCTGGCCTGGATGCTCCTGATTTTCATCGCCTCCGAGGACGCGGAATCCGGCGACCGGGGTTCACGGATCCTCGCACCCATCGTCCGCTGGTTCGTTCCCGACATTTCAGCGTTCGCCCTCGAAAGAACCGTGCTCCTCGCGCGCAAGGCGGTGCATTTCGTGACGTTCGGCCTCCTCGCGGCTCTCGTGTTTCGAGCACTCGCCCGGCCACCGGCCATCCTACCGTTGGCGGCCGCGACCGCGTGGAAGGCCTGGGGCATCACCGCGGCCTACGCCGTCCTCGATGAAGTCCACCAGACCTTCGTTCCCTCCCGCATGGGCTCGGCCGTCGATGTGCTCATCGACGCCTTGGGCGCCGGATTCGCGGTGGTGCTTCTGCGAATCGTGTGCCGGCGCCGTCGGAGTTCCCCGTCGGTCGTGCGGGACGAAGTCCACGACCCTCGCGAACCCCTGGAAGGTCCCGGCAAACTGGCGAAATAGGGCCGCCCGACGGGCTGGGGTCGAATCGCCGTGGCCGTAGGTCTGGTCGAGGCTGGGTCGTCCACCGTTTCGGCCCTGAAGCAGCCCATGGCGCCGGTGGCGGTGCTGTTCGCGGCCGGGATCGTCGTGGGTTGGCACCTCGAAGGCGACGCCTCGCCGGGGCCGATCGCGTGGGCGGCCCTCCTGGCTTGCGCTCGGAGCCTTTGCCCCAGCGTCAGCCGCGCATCGAACCGGCGCGCATCCGCGTGGTTGGGCGCGGGTCTGGTCCTGGCGGGATGGGCCGATTTCGCCCGCCAGACCGCCGTGCAATCGCCCTGGGATCTGAGGGCACGCACCGCGGAGTCCGCCCAACTGATGACCCTTCACGGAACCCTTCTTGAGTCGCCGCGCATCCGACTCCACGGAGTCCCCTCCCGTCGCTACACCAACCACATCGCGGACCTGGAGGTCATGGAAGTCGCGACGCGGGACGGCGGAACGGCACCGCTCCGTGGCCGGGTCCGGATCACCACCCCGGGTCTCCCGGTCCCGGGCGCCCACGGCGGCGGCCGGGTCGCGGTGTCAGGGGTGCTCCAGCGCCCGCCTTCCGCCGCGGCGCCCGGTCTGTTCGACCCACGGCGTCACCTCGCCACCCACGGCGTGTACCGCGAACTCAGGGCGCCGTCGGTCGACGATTGGCGCCTGCTGGATCCCCCGGATCCGTCACGAATCCCGTGGGCGGATCGTTTTCAGGACTGGGCGAAACGAGCCTTGGCCCGGGGCTCGCCGGGGGAGGACGACGCGTTGCGCCTCCTCTGGGCGATGACGCTCGGCTGGAAGACGGCCCTGGTCGACGAAGTCGAGGAGCCGTTCCTCCGCAGCGGCACGATGCACATCTTCGCCATCAGCGGCCTTCACGTCGCCCTGATCGCGAACATCGTCGTCCAGGTGCTCCGGCTGTTCCTCGTTCCGCGTTTCCTCGTTGGCCTCGCGGCGCTCCCGATCGTGTGGCTGTACGTGGCCGCCACGGGTTGGCAGTCCTCCGCGGTCCGGGCGGCCGTGATGTCGTCCCTGGTCATTGGAAGCTGGATGTGCTCGCGCCCGGTGAATCTCCTCAACTCGCTCGCAACGGCGGCGTTCGCCGTGCTCGCCTGGGATCCGATCCAGCTCCTCCAGGCTGGTTTCCAGCTCTCCTTCGCGGTCGTCGCCGGCATCGGGATGCTCGCGCCCCAAATCGAAGGGCGGTTCGAACAGATCGCTTCGACGGATCCCTTCCTCCCGGCGGAGGTCGTCCCCGCGTGGCGCCGCTTCGCGGAGCGACTCGGCCGTCGCATCGGCGCGACATTGGCGGTCTCCGTCGCCGCCTGGGTGGCCTCGGTTCCACTCGCGGCATGGTACTTCCACCTCGTCACACCCGTTGGGCTTCTCGCGAATTGCATCGTCGTCCCCCTGAGTTCGTGCGCGCTGGCATCCAGCCTCGCGTGCCTGGCGTGCAGTCCGTGGTTTCCATGGCTCGGCGAGTGCTTCGCGCACGGAGCGTGGTTCTGGATGGCGGGAATGCTGGCCGTGAGTCGACGCTGCGCCGAACTGCCCTACGGCTCCTTCCAGGTCGCCGCGCCTCCGATCTTCGCCATCGCGCTCGCTTACACCGCAATCCTCCTCGCGGCCTGCGGGGCGCTGGCGACCGCCCCAGGCCGACGACGGGCCGGGATCCTGGTCACGCTGCTTCTGACGGGGACGCTCATCGAACTGCGGTTTCGCCACGTCGACACCCGCATCGGCGTGCTCCCAATCCGGGGCGGCCAATGCCTGTGCGTTCAGACGCCCGCGGGAATGTCGATCATCGACACCGGGGACGAACCTGGCGCGCGGACGATCGTCCATCCCTACCTCCGGGCACGGGGCGTGAACCAACTTCGGGAGATCTGGCTCACTCACGGCGACATTCGGCACGTGGGGGGAACGTTCGATCTGCTCGACCGCTACGCACCTGCCAGCGTGCGCGCCGGCCCGCTCCGCTTCCGCTCGGGAGCCTACCGGTCGATCGTGGATTCCCTCGCATCGAAATCGCCCGGGATTCTGCGGACCGTCCGGATGGGGGACTCCATCGGGGGGTGGCAGGTCCTCCATCCGGCGGCGGACGACAAGTTCCCACAGGCGGACGACGGATCCCTGGTCCTTCGATTCGGCGAGGGCCCGGAAAGTGTCCTGATCGTTGGGGACCTGGGGCGACCTGGTCAGGACGCCCTGCTCCGGCGGCATCCCGGTCTGCGGGCCGGGATCGTGATCAGCGGGCTGCCGACACGGGGTGAACCGTTGGTCGACGGGCTTCTGGATGCGCTCCAGCCACGGATGGTCATCATCGTGGATGCCGCCCAACCCGCGCCCGCGAGGGCCTCCGGCCCGTGCAAAAGCCGCCTTCGGGCGCGCCTCTCCATGGCGGCCTGGTTCACCTCCGAGACCGGAGGCCTGGAACTGCGCCGCACGCGGGGGCGATGGGAACTTCGCGACGCCGAGGGCCGACGCCTGGGCCGGTTGGCGGCGGGCACCCTGGAGGACGGGACCGCGGACCTGTCGGATCCGTCGGATCCTCGACCGGACGAAGAAGAAGTACGCCGCGCCGACGGGGATCCCGCGGATTTCTAAAGACGTGGGCTGTTTTCCCGCGGTCGATCGATCCGGACTAATTCTTTACGAATCCTGGGTCGTTGCCGGTCACGAGGTAGAGAACGGCCATCCGGACGGCCAGACCGTTCGTGACCTGTTCGAGAATGACGGATTTTTCTCCGTCCGCCGTGTCGGAATCGATCTCCACACCCCGATTGATGGGGCCCGGATGCATGATCAGGATTTCCGGTTTCAGGCCGGCGAGTCGGGCGCGATCGAGGCCGAATTCGGCGCAATACTCCCCGACGCCGGGGAACATGGACTGCTGCTGGCGTTCGTGCTGGATGCGGAGGAGGTTCACGACGTCGGCGTTTCGGAGCCCCTCGTCGACGTTCCAGCAGACGCGGCATCCCATCTTCTCGAAGACCCGCGGCACGAGGGTGGGCGGACCGCACAGGGTGACCTCGGCGCCCAATTTGCGGAGCGCCCAGATATTCGAACGCGCGACGCGGCTGAACAGGATGTCCCCCATGATGGTCACCTTGAGGCCGTCGATTCGGCCCTTCCGTTCCCGGATGGTGAAGACATCGAGCAGCGCCTGGGTGGGATGTTCGTGGGCGCCATCTCCCGCGTTGACGACGCTCGCCTGAAGGAACCGCGCCAGGAAATGGGACGCGCCGGCCGCCCTGTGCCGCATGACGATGATGTCGGCGTTCATCGCCTCCAGATTGCGCGCCGTGTCGCGCAGGGTTTCGCCCTTCTTGAGCGATGAAGTGTCGGCGCTGAAATTGATGATGTCGGCCGTGAGACGCTTCGCCGCGAGTTCGAAACTGATCCGGGTGCGCGTCGAAGGTTCGACGAAAAGGTTGACCACCGTCTTTCCCCGAAGCGCCGGGACCGTCTTGATGGCGCGGGTTCCCACGGCCTTGAAGCCACGCGCCGTGTCGAGAACGGTGGTCAGTTCGTCCGCGGAGAGCGATTCGATGTCCAGAAGGTGACGCCGGGTCCAGGTCATGGGGTTTCGAGGTACACGCGGTCGTCGCCCCCCGCCTCCGTCCAACGGACTTCCACCCGCTGCTCGGGTCGGGTCTCCAGGCGTCGCGCGAAATAGTCCGCCTGAATGGGAAGCTGCCTCGCTCCCAGACGATCGATCAGGACCGCAAGCTGAACCCGCTCGGGGCGGCCGAAATCATGGAGCGCATCCAGCGCCGCGCGCGCCGTGCGCCCGCTGTGCAGGACATCGTCGGCAAGGATGACCGTCGCGCCGTTGATGTCACCCGGCAGGTTCGTGGGATGGACCGTTGGGACGGGGCGCTGATGAAGGTCATCCCGGTGCATCGAAACATCGATCTGCCCCGCGGGCACCTCGGTCCCGCAAAGCCGGGTGAGTTCCCCGGCGATCCGAAGGGCCAACTGCACCCCACCCTTCTGGATCCCCAGAATCACGCACCGCGAAGCCACATCATGACGTTCCGCGATCTCATGCGCCATGCGACCGATCGCCAGACGCAACGCCGCCCCGCTCATCAACGCCACTCGGGAACCCATTCCAATCCATTCACTCCGTTCGGTTCAGTTTGATTCGATTCGATTCGATTCGGGTCGGGGCGGTTCGGGTCGGGGCGGATCACTTCACGCCGGCCAAGTCCACTTCACTTCCCTCCGCTGCACGGCGCTTCGCTCGACTTCACCCGCCTTCATCCCGGCTGGATCCGGCCGGATCCGGCTCGATCACCACCGAGCCTCCTCAATTTGACGCCAGCATCTGCTGGCGGTGCCTCCTCCACGCCGTCCGGTGTTTCAGGTTCCAATCGGTCAGTGCGAACTCGAATCCCACATCGCGGCCGGCTTTCTCGGACTCGAGCCACTTGTGGCGCAGGATCTCCTCCCGCTCGGCCTGGAATTCGCGGTAGAGGGTCGTGTTGGACAACGCGAATCGAGAACTTGAACCACTCATATCACAAGCGCCTTCGGATCGGACCCGATCGGCTCGGACCAGTTTCAACCGAGCAAAATCCCGTCCCTTTGCCGTTCACCGCCGGACGCAATGGGAGTGGGTAGCATCCGCCACCAACGGTCGCAACTGGTTTCTGGATCGGATTCGTTGGTCGTTGGTCCTGCCGACCCATCCAAGCCTATTGACGACACAATCCCGGCGAACTTGAATCGGCCCGTTCCGATCCCACAGCCCAGTGCCATGAAACTCGCGCTCGTTCTTCTCGCATCCGCCATGCTCACGTCGACCTTCGCCCCCCTCAGCGCAACCGCCGCCGACGCCCCGAAGAAAGGCCGCGGGAAGCTGATTCATATGGTGGCCTTCAAGTTCAAGGATTCCGCGACCAAGGAGGACATCCAAAAGGTGGAGGAGGCCTTCGCCGCGCTGCCCGGAAAGATTCCGCAGATCGCCAGCTTCGAGACCGGCACGAACGTCAGCCCGGAGAAACTCGACAAGGGATTCACCCACGGATTTCTCCTCACCTTCCACACCGCGACGGAACGCGACGAGTACCTCGTCCACCCGGACCACAAAGAGTTCGGGAAGATCATCGGACCCTCCATCGCCGACGTCTTCGTCATCGATTTCTGGGGTGAGAAACCCGCCAAGGCCAAGAAAGCCGGCAAAGCCAAGAAGAACTAGTTTCGGCGCGAATTCGAACTCGAACTCGAACTCGGACTTAGCACCCCTCTGTGTCCCCTGTCCTCGGTGGTGAAAACACCCCGGGAACACATCAACGGATCCCGCGGAGGCGAGGCGCACCACCGAAGACACCGAGCGCACAGGGATTTGAGCAAGGGAACCGTTTCCGCGGGCTTGGCGTGGGAATGGGGGTTCCAAGACGTTGGCCTCGATTCGGCCGCCGAGAACCCCATGGGATTCCGTCAATCCACTTCCTCGCCCAATTCCACATTCCAATAGGCCAGGTCGATGAAGTGCCGCCACTGGTCGTGGGCGGGAAGTCCCACTTGAACATGGAGGAAGGGCCGCCACTTCGGCCTTCGCGGCTTTCGAACCAGTCGCAACCGCGCTTCCTGCGGAGTCCTGTTGCCCTTCCGCGTGTTACACGGAATGCAGGAACAAACGATGTTTTCCCAGGTGGTCGGCCCACCCCGGTCGCGGGGAACGACGTGATCCAGATTCAGGTCCTTCCGATCAAAGACCTTTCCGCAATACTGGCAGGTGTTCTTGTCCCGCTCGAAGATGTTGTGCCGGGTGAACTTCACCTCTTTCGCGGGCAACTGGTCGAAGACCATCAGCAGAATCACCCGGGGCACCCGGATCTTGAACGAAATCGCGTGGATGCTCTCGGGATCCGGCCGGGTCTCCGAGAGATCCCGCCATTCCCTGAAACTGTAGGTCTGAAAACTGCCGTCCCCGTGGTTGAACACCACTTGGGCCTGACCCTGAAAAAGAAGCGTGAGCGCCCGCCGGACCGAGCAGACATTGACGGCCTGCCACAGGCGGTTGAGCACCAAAACCTGCTGGCCCAGGTAACTGCTCATACCAAAATCAGACATGGGGACCCTAGCGATCCCCGTTTTACGCTGTCAATCAGCGCCTTGAAACACACAGGCAAACTCGGTCGCGCGATTGTATCCCAGCACTTTCGACGCTAAAAACCCCCAGCCATCAACCCACCTTCCCTCCCTCCCACACTCCCAGCGCCAGCCCGATCCCGAATCCACCCATGAGCCCCAAAATCCCATTCCCTCGCTCGGCCTCCCCCCTCATCTCCGCCGCCGCCGGCGCCGCCGTGGCCCTCTTCGCGGTGTTCCCGCCCCCCCACGCCCGCGGGGACGAGGGCATGTGGCTCTTCAACGATCCGCCCCGCGAAATCCTCCGCCAACGCCACGGTTTCGAAGTCACTCCCGAGTGGCTCGAGCATCTGCAGAAATCCTCCGTCCGATTCATGTCCGGCGGGTCGGGGTCCTTCGTTTCCGAGGACGGACTCGTCCTCTCCAATCATCATGTCGGCGCCGATGCCATTCAGAAACTCAGCACGCAGGAGCGTGATCTGCTCGAATCGGGTTTCCTCGCCCGGAACCTCGCGGAGGAGCTTCCCTGCAAGGATCTCGAATTGAATGTCCTGATGGCGATCGAGGACGTCACCGCCCGGGTCAACGCGGCCGTTCCCGCGTCCCTGCCCCCGGAACAGGCGGCGACCGCGCGGCGCGCGATCCTCGCCGAGATCGAACAGGAATCCGCCCAGAAGACAGGCTATCGCTGCGACGTCACGACCCTCTTCCAGGGTGGCGCCTACCACTTGTACCAGTACAAGCGCTACACCGACGTCCGGCTCGTCTTCGCGCCGGAACAACAGATCGCCTTTTTCGGCGGCGACCCGGACAACTTCGAATACCCGCGTTTCTGCCTCGATATCGCTTTCTTCCGAGCCTACGAGGACGGCCGCCCGGCGAAGACCCCGCACCATCTCCGCTGGAGCGCCGACGGAACGCGCGAAGGGGACCTCGTCTTCGTTTCGGGCCATCCGGGACGAACCAGCCGCCTCCTGACCACCGCCGAGATCGAGTACCTGCGCGACCGGAGTTTCCCCGAGTTGCTGGAGAGGCTGAACCGCGAGGAGGTTAATCTCATGGCCTGGAGCGGGCGAAG
Organism: Limisphaerales bacterium; assembly: GCA_050250555.1. Lineage (GTDB taxonomy): Bacteria > Verrucomicrobiota > Verrucomicrobiia > Limisphaerales > CAIMTB01 > CAIMTB01. The sequence continues at coordinate 14,270 of JBFWOK010000051.1, read as the reverse complement.
CGCCGAGAACGCGCGACGGGCCAAGGACGAGCTGTTCGGGATCCAGAATTCGCGGAAAGCGCGCATCGGGGGGCTTGCCGGTCTTCAGGATCCGGCCTTCCTCGGGCGGATCGCCGCCGCGGAAGCGGCTTTCCGGAATCGGCTCGCCGGTTCACCGGACCACGCAGCCGCCCTTGAGGCCTACGACCGGATCACCCAGGCGCAGCGGCTCATGGGCGAACAGGCGGTTCGATACCGAATGCTCGAAGCCACCTGGGGATTCCGAAGCGAACTCTTCTCGATCGCCCGCACCCTGCTCCGGGCCGGCGACGAATACCCCAAACCCAACGGCGATCGGTTGCGCGAATTCCGGGATTCCAACCGCACCTCCCTCGAACTCGGCCTTTTCTCGACCCAACCCATTCACGCGGACCTCGAGACAATCCGGCTTTCGGATTCCCTGGCGTTTCTCACGTCGAAGCTCGGCGCGACCGATCCCCTCGTCCTCGCCGTCCTCGCCGGCAAATCCCCCCGCGCGCGCGCCGCGGAGGTGATCGGCGCAACCCGCGTCGCCGACGTCGACGCGCGGCGTCGCCTCTTCGAAGGCGGAGCCGCCGCGGTGGCGGCGTCCGGGGATCCCATGATCGAACTCGCCCGAACGGTGGATGGCGAAGCCCGGCGACTCCGAACGTTCATGGAGGAACAGGACGAAGTGAAACAGCAGGCGCACGCCGCGATCGCGAAGGCGCGGTTCTCCCTTCAGGGATCCGGAACCTATCCCGACGCCACCTTCACCCTCCGGATCACCCACGGCACGGTGAGGAGCTTCCAGGAGGATGGAAAAACCATACCGGCGTTCACCGAAATCGGAGGCCTCTACGAACGGGCCGAGTCCCAGAAATTCCTCCCTCCCTTCGATCTTCCCGAGCGGTGGATCAAACGCAGGAACCGCCTCGCCCTCGACACTCCCTTCAATCTGGTTTCCACGGTCGACATCATCGGTGGCAACTCGGGAAGCCCCACCGTCAATCGCGCCGGCGAATTCGTCGGGATCATCTTCGACGGCAACCTCGCGTCCCTGGTCCTCGACTTCGCCTTCGATGACGTCCAGGCGCGCGCCATCTCGGTGGACTCCCGGGGCATCCTGGAGGCCCTCCGCAAGGTCTACGACGCCCGCGCCCTGGTCGATGAACTCACCGGCCGGCGCCCGACCCGCCCACGTCGTTGAACCTCCGCGTCAGCCCTCGTCGACGGGCGTTCGGCCGGAATCCTGGTCCTGGAGCGGCGCGAGACTGAAGACCCCGACCCGGTTCGCCCCGGCCTCGACCAAGGCCAGGGCTGTGGCGGCCGTGTAGATTCCGCCCACGGCGGTTAGACCCAATTCGGGCCCAGCCCAATCCCTCAAATCCCGGACCTCCTCCGGCGTCGTGGGACGCGCGGCGCAACCCGTGGCGGTGGCCAGGAACTGGAGCTCCGCCTCGCGGACCAATTCCACGGCCCGTCGCAACCCGTCCGTTCCCACCATCCCGGCTTCGACGATCGCCGTGACCGGGCGCTCCTCCGCCGCCTCACGGATATCCCTCAACTCGCGCAGAAGCGCCTTGTCCAATCCCTCCCGGAGCCAACCGGGATTGACCACGCACTGGATCTCATGGACCCCGCCGTCGACGGCGACCTCCACCTCATACCGTTTCACGTCGGGATCGCCGGCGCCGAAGGGGAATCCAACCAGCGCGGCCACCTTGACGGGTGATTCCTCGAGGCAGGCCACCGCCAATTCCACGCGCGATCCGGTCACGCAGACCACCTGGCAGCCATACTCGCGCGCCTCCTTGAACAGCGTTTCCAGCTCGGAACGAATCGCGTCGGGACGCAGGGCGATCAGTTCGATGCGTCGATTCAATGGAATCTCGGTCACCCCGTCAGCGAATCGCGCCCTCCCCCCCGTGTCGAGCCGTCACTCCGCCAGGAGCGCCCTTCGGACCTTCCATCTTTACTTCCCCGAGGCGTCCTCCGCACGCTGCCCCCCATGCAAGGCATTCCATGCAGGGTCCCGGTCCTGCTTGCCACCCTCCTCCTCGCGGCAGGCTGCACCTCCCGCATCAGCAACCTCACTCCGACCGCCTCACCGCGCGAGACGTCGGGCCTCTACCACTTCGAGACCGAATGGACGAGCACCCAGCGAACCCGCAACCTCCGGCAATCCGACATCCGGGCTTTTGTCGTCATTGACGAGAAGATGCATCCGATGGAACCGATCCCGGGCTTGCCGAACCGCTGGGAGGCCGATGTCCCGCTGCCCGCCGGAAAGAACCCGGTGTTCTACCATTTCAAGTGGGAATACACGACCGCGGGGTTCCAGACGACCCATCCCAACAGCATCCGGTCCGAGGTTTACCGAATCGAAGTGGTCGACATGCCGGCAACGACGCCTTGAGCAGCGCGGCTCCGTCCGACAACGAATCGCCGACCAGGCGTTCTACCGGACCCGCCTTTTGGCGCCAGCCCGAGGACTCCGTTTCACGGATCTCACGGACCGTCCGCGTTGGCCCGATGCCCGGCTCTTTCCCCCGCCAAGCCCGCTCACAGTCTGTCCATCGCGGCGGCCATCGAGGCCTTTCGCCTTCGCACCGGGACCCACCGCCCCTGAATTCGGGCCGGGCTTTCGTCCCCGTCCCCGCCCACCCTTTCGTCCCCGACGGCCATCGCCGTCCTCCCTTCGCGGCCTGCGGACCGACTCGATCGTCTTCGGGCGCGCGCGCGGGATCAGAACGATTGGGCAACCCTCGTATCCGAACGCCGTCCGGAGGGAATCGGAGAGGTGTTTCTCATAAGCCCGGTTGAGAAGATCGGATCGGTTGAAGAAGAGGACGAACTTCGGCGGCGCATGGCCGATCTGGGTGGCGTAATAAAACTTCAGAAGCTCGCCGGTCTTGCTCACCGGTTGTCGGCGGGTGACGGCATCATGAAGCGTCCGGTTCAGCACCGCCGTCGGGATCTCCTGTTTCAGCTGGGCCCCCACGTAACGCACCGCTTCGAGCAGGCGATCCAGGTGGAAGCCCGAGGCCGCCGACGTGAAGATCACCGGGGCGTAATCGAGGAAGAAGAGCTTCTCCTGAACCCATCGACCGAACTCGCCCAGGGTCGTCATCAGGATCTGATTCCCCGGATTGCGCCCGCGACGGTTCCGGCGCTCCATCTCGCCCACCCGGGCTTCGTGGACGCTCTCGCTCACCAGGTCCCACTTGTTGACCACGACGATGCAGGCCCTCCTGGCTTCGGTGATCAGCGCCCCGATCTTCTTGTCCTGCTCCAGGATCCCGTCGCCCGCGTCGAGGACGAGAATGGCGATGTCGCACCGACTCACGGCGTCCTCGGTCCGTTTGACGCTGAAGAACTCCACCGACGTATCGACCGATTTCCGCTTCCGAACCCCGGCCGTGTCCACGAGGACGTAGCGCTCCCTGCGGCCCTCGGTCTCCACCTCGAACGGAACATCCACCGCGTCCCGGGTCGTCCCCGGAATCGAACTCACAACGACCCGCGTGGATTGGGTCAACGCATTGATCAGGGAGGATTTCCCGACGTTCGGCCGACCGACGATCGCCAGACGAAGCGGATCCTTCGAATAGTCCCGCGCATCCCGGCTCCGTCGCGTTCCCAAGGCCTCGGAATCTTGCCCCGCGTCGCCCTCCGCCTCATCCCCCGAATCCGCGGCGCCGTCGGAGGGGATCGCCGCCCCGGGATCCGATGCGGATTCCTCGGGAAGAAACTCCACGGCGGCCCGCATCAGGGCCTCGACGCCGCGTCCATGAATGGCGCTGACCGGAAAGGACTTCTCGAAGCCGAGACGCGCGAAATCGACGGCCTCGGCCGCCGAAAGGTCGTTGTCCGACTTGTTCACCACCAGGAGAACGGGTTTGCCCGCCTCCCGCAATCGGACCGCCACCTCCTGGTCGAGCGCCACCAACCCTTCCTGCACGTTGACCACGAAGAGGATGGCCGACGCCGATTGGATGGCGAGGTCGACCTGCTCCAGCGCGGCGCGGACAATGACATCCTCGACCTTCTCGCCCCGGCGCAATCCGATGCCGCCGGTGTCGATCAACGTGAAGGAACGCCCCTGCCACTCGACCTCGGCCGAGATCCGGTCCCGGGTCACGCCGGGTTGATCGTGCACGATGGCGATGCGCCGCCCCGCGAGCCGGTTGAACAAGGCCGATTTCCCGACATTGGGACGGCCAACGATGGCCAGGACGCCAGACATGCGCGCGAGCATGCGCGAGGCCCGCCCCGGGTAGAAGGGCGAATCCGCCGAAGTGCCAATCCGTCAATCCGTCGATCACCCTCCGGCCCGACGGGCGCGCGCGACGAAGCGTTCCATTCGCGCCATGGCCTCCTCGATCTGGGCCAGGGACGTGGCGTAGCAGCAGCGAAGAAAGCCCTCCCCGCACGCGCCAAAAGCGCTTCCCGGCACCGCGGCGACCTTCTCCTCCTGGAGCAGCTTCAACGCGAATTCCTTCGAGGTCATTCCCGTCCCAGCAATCGACGGAAACGCATAGAAGGCCCCGCGCGGCAGGTGGCAGCTCAATCCCATCGACCGGAAGGCGTTCACGATGAAATTACGCCGCCCGCGGTAGTGCTCGCGCATCTCGACGGTATCGGGTTCCCCGTGCTGGATCGCCTCCAGAGCCGCCTCCTGGCTGATGATGCTGGCGCACAGCATCGAGTACTGATGGATGCGCATCATCGCTTCCGTCAGTTCGGCCGGAGCGCACGCGTACCCGATCCGGAACCCCGTCATCGCGTACGCCTTCGAAAAGCCGTGCAGAAAGACGGTCCGCTCCCGCATGCCCGGCAGCGACGCAATCGAGACATGCTCCCCTTCGAAGGTCAGCTCGGAGTAAATCTCGTCCGTGATCACGACGAGGTTGTGCCGCTGGGCAACCGACGCGATCCGCTCCAACTCCCCGCGGGTCATCGTGCCCCCGGTCGGATTGGTCGGGAAATTGAGCATCAGGACCTTCGACCTTGGCGTCACGGCCGCCTCGATCGCTTCCGCGCGCACGGAAAACTCGTCCTCCGCGCGGCACACAACCGGCACCGGCACCCCGTGCGCCAGCGCGACGCTCGGCGAGTAGCTGACGTAGCACGGCTCGTGATAGATCACTTCGTCGCCGGGATTCAGCAGCGCGCGAAGCGCCAGATCGAGCGCCTCGCTCACCCCCACCGCGATCAGGATCTCGCGTCCCGGGTCGTACTCGACCCGAAACTTCTCCGCCAGATGCGCCGAGATCGCGGCCCGCAGCTGGGGTGTCCCCAGGTTCGACGTGTAGCTCGTCCGACCCTGCTCCAGGGCGTAGATCGCCGCCTCGCGGATGTGCCAGGGCGTCACGAAGTCGGGTTCGCCGACACCCAGCGAAATCACGTCCTTCTGGCTCGCCACGATGTCGAAGAACTCGCGGATACCCGAGCGGGGGATCCCCCGCACGTGCGATGCCACGAACAATTCCAAGCCGGCCGGATTCATCAGGGGCGCGGACCCTAGCGGATCCCCCGACGCCCTGGCAAGAAGCCGGAACAACTAGGGAATTGTCTTCGCCGCGCCGTCCGCCACAATCCCGGCCTTTTGCATGACCCCAGGGATTCAGCTCGCGGCCGTTGTCACCTCCGCCGATCAGTTCTGGCCACACTTGACCGCCATCCTGCACTGGCACAGGCACGCCGGTCCCGTCCAGCGGCTCCACCTCGTCCACTCGGACAAGCCGGGAGCCGCCACCGGCCCCGCGTCCGTGGCAACCACCCTCGAACGGGTCGTCCGAACCGCCTGCCCGGGCGTCCGCATCGAACGCCGCGAATCCGATGGCTCCCCGGGCGGGCTCCATCGGCAGCTGGCCGCCTGGTGCAAGGACGCTCCCGAATCCACGTGCGTCCTTCAATTCGCCGGCCCCGGCCCGTTTCCCAACTGGGGCCTCGACAGCCTCCTTGCCCTCCCCAATTGCAGGGTCGTCCTGCGTCGGCCCCAGGGCGATTGGATCGAGCTTCGCCAGGCACCCCCAGGGACCCCGGCGGCCACGGACGCCGCGGGTTCCGGACCCGAGGTCGTCCCTCTGCCTCCGTTTCGCCGGGATGATCCGGACGAAATCCCCATCGCGGACCTCGTCCGCGCCCAGTCTGCCGATTCGTCCAACGCCGCGCCCTTGGCTTCCGTTCCGGCAAGGCCAATTCCCCTCGTCCCCCTGACTTCGGCCGCCATCGCCGCCGGCTGGGATTGGCAACAGGCCTTCGCCGCATCAGCGCCCGAGTTCGCGGCCGAATCCGCCTCGGCCCTGTTTCCCCGGTATGTCGGAGCGCTGCTCCTCGACCTCGGACTCAAGAACGTGGTCCTGGGTTCCCGCCGCCCCCGAACCCCGACTTCCACGCCCCCTCCACCCGCCTCCGATCCCCTCGTCTGGATCAATCAGGGAGGGCGACTCCTCGTGATCGACGCGCGCCTCGAATCCACCGATCCCACGCCGGCCACAGCCGGCGCGAACAGCCCTCAGACCTCGTCCCTCGGCCCCGAGATCCTGCGCGCGGCTGAAATGCGCCGCGACCTCGGACCGCTCGCTCCGGATTGGCTGCTCATCCGGCCCTGCCTCCCCCTCCAACCCATCGAACAACACCTCGCCGAAGCCCTCGGAATCCGAGTCATCGACGAGTCCGCCTGCCGCGAACTGCCAGCCCGCCTCGCGGCTTTCTTCGGACTTCCCCTTTCCGCGGACCTGGTCGAAGTCGAACGCCGCCTGCGCACCCACCTCGCCGGGTCCGGCCGGACGCGCGCCTTCGCTCCGGAACCGGCCGTCCTCCAACAGCAGCAACAAGGCGCCGGCAATGATCCCGTCGTCGTGCAGGCGGACGCACTCCTGGATCAGGTCCAGCGGGCCCGCGGCCAGAACTGGCTGCTCTGGATCCACAACGAAAGAATTCACCTCCGCGTCCCCGCCGAGGGACGTTCCTCCGCCTCGGGAGACTGGCGCGCCATGCTTGGCGCCTTCGTCGGGCTCGACCCGTCCCTGCTTCACGCACGTCAGACACCCCGGATCGTCCTCCTCGACTTTCCGGATGCCCCCGAATCCCGCCGCAGGGTCGCCGACTGGCTCCGCCCGTTCCTCAACGCCTCATTGACCTTCGACACCGCCCGCGCCCGATTCGCCGCCGAAGCCCGCGTCACCGCCGAAGCCGAAGCCGCCGCCCGCGCCAACGCCCGTCCGGGCGCCACCGCGGGACCCGCCCAGGCGACTTCACCCGCGAACGCGACGACAACGACACCGACTCCCGCGCAGCAGAATCGTGGCCATCGGCCTCCGCCACCCGCTCAGCGTCCGCCATCGGCGCGCCCGGCTCCGGCTCCCCCTCCCGCCAGTCCGGGTCCCCGCCGAATGCAGCGTGTTTCGCTCGAGGACCTCGACCGTGCCCTCGACAGCGCCTTCGGCCCGCCACCGGCGCAGGACCCGTCCCAGCCCCCGAAATCGACCGGCCCGGCGAACTCGTAGGGCGGCAATACAACGGTTCGCAGGTCCTTGGAGCTCGGCCATTTTTTGGAGGTTCCTCGATATTTTCAGTGGGTAATCGGCTCAACCGATTCACGCCTGGGGGCTGGGTCGCTCCTAGCGGAGCTTAAGATTCTTAACAGGCCGCGCGCCTATAGACAGGTCGGCCCTACGGGCCTTGGATGGCTCACGGGTCCGTTGAACGGGCCTGCCCGTAGGCAATCCTGGCTGAAGCCCCGTCAGGGGCGACCTGTCTATAGCAGGCCGGCACCTAACATTCCGCCAAGCTCCGTAGGAGCGGCCCGTTCCGACGGCGTCTCACGCTGACTTCCGGTGATTCCGCTCCATCCACCGGAATCATCGAGGAACCTTCTTGGAGCCGTCGCGAAGACACAACGCGCGTCCCCGACTTCGCCGATCTGACAGTGGATGTCGTCGCCTCCTCCAAGACCCTTCACTCCGCTGGACCAGAGACCGGGACCGGACCCGGAGATGCCCAAGGCCGGGACGCCTCCCGGAGGTCGGCCAGGAATTCAGCGGGTTTCCAGGTGTTCCCGATGATGATCTTCCTCAGGCGGCCCTCGGAATCGATCACGAGAGTCCGCAGATTGTGGTCCGGAAGCGACGTCGGAGTCTGGCGCCGGAACACAAGCCCCACCTGTTCCGTGATGGCATCGATGTCGAAGAGCGCGCCGGTCAGGAAGGTCCAGCGTTTTGGGTCGTACTGATGGCGTTCCGCGTAGGCGCGCATCACTTCCACCGTGTCGAAGCCCGGATCGATGGTCATCGTCACGAGGTGCCAGTTCGTCAGGCCGTACGTCGACGCCGCCAGCTGGGACGCCACGGACGTGAAGTTCTTGAGCATCCGAGGACAGAAATCCGGCAGGGGACAACGGGTGAAGATGAACGTCATGCCCACCACCTTGCCCCGGAAGTCACTCAGCCGGACCTGGGCGCCGAACTCGTTCGTGAACGGGTAGTCGGGCATCAGCTCACCGATTTCGAGCGGTTCCACGTCGCGAACCACCCGCGTCTGTTCGACGACAAACTTCGGCGGCTCCTCGACCACCCCCACGCGTCGGACGGAATCGATCCAGCTTTCGTCGTCCGCCACGAGAAGCCGGAACGTCACCTGATCCCCCGGCCGCACCGACGCCACCTCCCGTGGATCCCGCACGGTGAAAGGCATGGTCATGGCCGCCATGTACCCAGGGATCGTTTCATGCCGGATCATCACGTTCGACCCGCCCTCCCTGATCTCCCGAACCACCCCGGTCACGGCATACACCCCGGCGGGTGCCGCCCCCGGTCGCGGGTCGGAAAGAACCCCGACGCTCGCATCGCCCTCCACGACCGCCGAACTGGGCCGGCCCCCCGGCGAGCGGAACAGGTAGACACCGAAAAACACGCCATTCAACAGGACCAGGAGTCCCGTCGCCCAGATCACTTGGCTCTTCACGCACGCAACATGGAAAACGGTCCCGGACCGGGCAAGCATCCGTTTCCCGGCCTGCCACGCCTTGAAGTGCCCCCCGTCCCCGTCCACACTCGCCGCCCGATGGAGTTCATCCGTGACATCCACGCCCGCTGCCTCGCGGCCCGGCGGCCGGCGCTTTCTTTTGAGTTCTTTCCGCCGAAGACGGAGGAAGGCGAGCGCAACCTCCTGGAAAAAACCCTCCCCGCCCTCCTCAAGGCGCGGCCCGACTACTGCTCGGTGACCTACGGCGCCGGAGGCAGCACCCGGGACAAGACGCTGGGCATCGTCGACCGCATCCAGCGCGAGCATCGGCTCACGGCAATGGCTCATCTCACGTGCGTGAACTCGACCCGGGACCAGCTCGGCGCCGTCCTCGCCGACGCCTCGCGCCGTGGCATCCGGAACATCCTTGCGCTCCGCGGGGACCCCCCCGCTGGAACCCAGGAGTGGACCCGGATCGAAGGCGGCTTCGAGTACTCCCACGAACTCGTGCGTTTCATCCGGGAGACCGGCGGCTTCGACATCGGGGTCGCGGGTTTTCCGGAAGGCCACATCGCCTGCCGCGAAGGCAAGCTCGTCGATTGGGAGCGCCTCCGGCACAAGGTTTCCCAGGGCGCGAGCTTCGTGATCACCCAGTTGTTCTTCGACAACACCGACTACTTCGAATTCACCCGCCATCTCCGGGACAACCTCGGATGTTCCGTGACCGTCATTCCGGGAATCCTCCCGGTTCTCTCGTCATCGCAGGTTCGGAAGTTCACGGACCTATGCGGAGCCCGAATCCCGCCCGCCATGCTCGCTCGCCTGGAACAGCTCGCTCACGACGACCAGGCCGCGTCCGCCTACGGCATCGAGTACGCCGCCGCGCAATGCCGGGAACTTCTCGATCGAGGCGTCGCCGGGCTTCACTTCTACACTTTGAACAAGGCGCATTCGACGGTCGAAGTGGTCCAACGCCTTGGCCTGGCCTGAGCATGAAGCCCTACCTGGACCTCCTCCGGCAGGTTCTCGACCACGGCCGGTTCAAACCCGATCGCACCGGCACCGGCACCTACTCCCTCTTCGGCGCCCAGGCGCGGTTCCCCCTCGCGAACGGTTTCCCGCTCGTCACCACCAAGAAGGTCCACCTCAAGTCCATCATCCACGAACTGCTCTGGTTCCTTCGTGGCGAAACCAACGCGCGCTGGCTCCAGGAACGGGGGGTCACCATCTGGAACGAGTGGGCCAACCCCGAAACCGGCGAACTCGGGCGCGTCTACGGCGCCCAATGGTGCGACTGGCGGACCCACGACGGCCGTTCCATCCACCAGATCAACGACGTCATCGCCAGGATCCGGCGCGACCCGGACAGCCGCCGCCTCATTGTCACCGCATGGAACCCGGGCGAGGTCGATCAGATGGCCCTGCCTCCCTGCCACACACTCTTTCAATTCTACGTGGCCGACGGCGAACTGAGCTGCCAGTTGTACCAGCGCAGCGCGGATCTTTTCCTCGGTGTCCCGTTCAACATCGCCAGCTACTCCCTCCTCACGCTCATGGTGGCCCAGGTCTGCGGACTTAAACCGGGCGACTTCGTCCACACTTTCGGCGACGTCCATCTCTACTCCAATCACCTCGACCAGGCCCGGCTCCAACTCTCCCGCGAACCCAGGCCCCTCCCCCGGATGGTCCTCAACCCCGCCGTCACCGACATCCACGCCTTCCAGTTCGAGGACTTCACCCTCGAAGGCTACGATCCGCACCCCGCCATCCGGGCTCCGGTGGCCGTCTGACGAGATCGCGATCGCGATGGCCATGGCCTCCGCCACCCACCGCCCCTGCCCCCTCTGCGGCCATTCACACCCGGCACCCTGGCTGCGGAAACAATCCCTCCATCTCGGCCGCTGCCCCGTCTGCCGCCTCGTCTACGCCGATCCACTCCCCGCCGAAAGCGCCCCGGAACACTACGACCAACTCGGCCGCCCCTATTACCTGTCCCCCGACAAACTGGAGGGCGACTTCAGCTCGGTCCGGTTCGTCCGCGAACTGCGCCTCCTCCGACACCACTGCCCACGCGGCGCCGTCCTCGATGTCGGCTGCAGCACCGGGGCCTTCCTTTTCCAGCTCCGCCATCGTTTTCCCGGAGACTATCAGGCCGCCGGAATCGAGGTCTCCTCGGCCGCCCTGGATCACGCGCGACGCATGGGAATCGAAGTCGTCGACGACTCCCTGCTCGCCCACGACTTCGGGACGCGGCGCTTCGACGCCGTCACGTTCTGGGCTGTCCTCGAGCATCTCCCCGACCCCGCCGTCTTTGTCCGCCGCGCCGCGGACCTGCTGAACCCGGGTGGCCTCGTATTCGCCCTGGTCCCCAACCTCCAATCCCTCGCCGTCCGGATCCTCGGAGCGAACTACCGCTACATTCTCAACCAGCACGTGAATTACTTCGCCCCGGATACGCTGGCGGACCTCCTTTCCCGCCAGGGACTCCAGGTCGTCCGGGCCGGCGGTTCGCATTTCAACCCGGCCGTCCTCTGGCAGGACTGGCGCCGGGGCACCGACACGCCCGTCGCCGATGCCGACCGGGCCGGACTGCTCAAACGAACCACGCGCCTGAAGCAGTCTCCCTGGTGGCTGCCCGCCCGATGGGCCCTCGCCGGTTTGGAACGACTGCTCGCCTTGGGCGGACTCGCCGACAATATCTGGATCGTCGGTCGAAAATCGACGCCGTGACCTCCATCGCCGCGCATCCCCCCGAGTGGAAAGCGATCGCCGCCCTCGCGATCAACCGGGCCATCGGCTTTCGGAACCGCATTCCCTGGCATCTCCCGGAGGACTTCCGCTGGTTCAAGGAAACCACCCTGGGCAACACCCTCGTCATGGGGAGGAAAACCTTCGAATCGATCGGCCGCCCCCTTCCCGGTCGGCGCACCGTCATTCTGTCCCGGTCCGCCTTCGAATCGCCCGGCGCACTCGTCGTGCCCGGCCTGGAAGCCTTGGAGAACCTTCCGCCGCACGGAACCCTCTTCATCTGCGGCGGCGCGGAAGTCTATCGGCAGGCCCTGCCCCGTTTCTCGGAACTGCTCCTGACCCGGGTGAAACGAACCGTCGAGGGCGACGCCTTTTTCCCACCGTTCGAACATCTCTTCGACCTCGCCGAAACCATCCGCGACACGCCCGAATTCACCATCGAACGCTGGCGCCGTTCCTCGGCCTGACCGCGCCGTCGAGGACACCAGCCCGTTCCGAACGCCCTTTTGTCTCCGTGTCTCAGTGGCTCCGTGAGAGCCCTGGCCGTTGATCGAATCCGCCGCGGTGCGACCTGCGCGGAGCCGGTCAAGCCGGCTTTATCTTCAGCCGCCGTCCCATGATCGGCGTGCGCTTCATCTTGGTGAGAACCACCCCGGCATGCGCCTTCGACACTTCGACGATCGAATGACGATCCCACAGGTCGATCCTGAGGAGATCGGACCGGCGCAGACCCGTTTCCCCCATGATCGTGGCCGCCAACTCCTCCACGTCCAGCCCAAGGTGCGCGCCGGCGCTCATCCAAAGCCGGACGACTCCTTCGGCCCCGGTTGCGGGCGGAGCGCTCGCGGGCGCGTCGCCGGCAGGCGTCGGTTCGGAAGCCACCGGAGGCGCGGACTCGGATGGACTCGCAACCGGAACCGAAACCGAGATCGAGCCATGTTCCCCAGGCTCTCCAGGTTCTCCATGCTCCCCAGGCTCCTTTTCGACGGGCCGCGCGGGAACGGCCCGGACCCCGGCGCCGGCGACCTTCATCTGCGGCGCAGCGGCCTTCGACGGGGTCGTCGATCTCACGGGAGGTCTTCCAGGCACGCCGGAGGGACCGATTCCGGGTCCGGTTCGCGCCGGTCCGGCCACCGGTTCACTCCGTGCCGCCCGCATCCGTTCCGCGGGGGATTTGCTGCTTGCCGATGAAGTCTCCTGAACCATGTGCAACAGCGCGGAGGCGATGTCCGTCGACGTGAAGCCCTCCTCCAGGAGCCGTTCGACCAGGTGATCCTGCCGCTTGAAATCACCGCTCCTCAGCGTGCCTCGGAGCTTGTCGAGGAAGACCGAAACACGGGCCTCCTCGACCTCGCCGGCCGAGGGCGCCCGGCCCCGCTGGATCCGCACCCGCGTGAACCGCTCGATATTCCGGATCTGAAACACCTCCCGTCCGGCGGCGAACGAAATCGCCATCCCGCTCCGGCCCGCGCGCCCCGTGCGTCCGATCCGGTGGACGTAGTCCTCCACGTCGTACGGAAGGTCGAAATTGAACACGACCTGGACGTCGTCCACGTCGATTCCGCGCGCCGCCACGTCCGTGGCGACCAGGAATTCCAGGCCGGACTTGCGAAACCGGTTCATCACCCGGTCGCGCATCGTCTGGTTCATGTCGCCGTGCAGGCGGTCCGCGGAATACCCCTGGGCGTTCAGGTGTTCCACGAGATCGTCGACCGCCCGCTTGGTGTTGCAGAAGATGATGCCGAGCTTGAGGTCGTGGATGTCGATCAGGCGCGTGAGGAGCTCCACCTTGAACCGCCGATCGACCTCGTAATAAACCTGCTCGACGGTCGGGACCGTCAGGGCCTTCTGTTCGATCCGGATATTCTTCGGGTCCTTCGAGTACTTCTGAATCAGTTCCTGAATCGGCCTCGGAACGGTCGCGGAAAAGAACACGGTCTGCCGACCCGCGGGAGTCGCCTGGAGAATGGTCTCGATGTCATCCCGGAACCCCATGTTCAACATCACGTCGGCCTCGTCCAGGATGGCGAGGCGGACCGAATCCAGACGGAGCGTTCCCCGACGCATGTGGTCCATCACGCGTCCGGGCGTTCCAATCACGATCTGGGCGCCCTGTCGAAGCCCGTACAGCTGGCGCTCGAAGGACTGCCCCCCATAGATCGGCAGCGCGTGAACGCCGCGCTTGAAGAGGGAGAGTTTGTGGACCTCCTCGGCGACCTGAACCGCCAGCTCGCGCGTCGGACAAAGGACCAGCACCTGAACCGCGCGCACTCCGGGATCGACCTTTTCAATCGCGGGGATCGCGAACGCCGCGGTCTTGCCGGATCCCGTCTGGGATTGGCCGACGATGTCGCTGCCCTGCAGGAGGACGGGAATCGATTCCGCCTGGATTGGGGACGCCTGCTCGAAGCCCAGCTTGTCGATGGCCTTCTGGATTTCCGGGGACAGCCCCAGCTCGGAGAATAATTTGGGTGTCATTCCAACTTGAACGAACCCCCACTATCCTCACGAACCCAGCGTCCTGCGAGAGACATTTCTACTGGCTGTCGAGG
>JBFWOK010000050.1:0-38403 GCA_050250555.1 Limisphaerales bacterium | reverse complement strand
CGCCTGAGCGCCCGGTCGCCTTCTCGCCGACCACGAGCGCCCATCCCACCGGGCCCGCTCCGCAGAAATCCTCCAATCCTGCCAGCCCATTCGTTCAACGAATAGATGCACCCCGCTTACCGCTTACATTCCGTCAGCTCTGAGGATCTTTAGAACCTTGATGTGTCGATCGGCAGTATCGACCCAGTAATACACAGCGACACCTTCAAAAACACAGACATCCAAGCGCCTACCAACCTCGTCACGATCTATGAAATCTGAGAATCTGGGAGGCCCTCTTGAATCCGCTCCAAGAGCGCAAACAAACGCCGACGCTGCGCCGGCTTCAAATGCTGAAGAAAGACGAGCGTTTCCAAATCCAACAGCAGCCGAAAAACCATGAGCGGAATCAAATGTCGCTGAGATGCGCTTTCGCGTCCTCCAACGTGATCCAGTGCTTCGGATCTTGGTCATCGATTTTGCTCGTCAATTCGGATCGCAACCTAGCGTCGGCTCCGCCCTCCAGGCTAATCAGGAACGCGAGCAAGTGCCGCCGCTCCTCAGGATGAAGCCGCTCCAACTCCTGCTTGATGTCCCCGATGCTCATGTCCGCCATTGTAGTCGGGCCCGCGCTGCGGTCAACGCGCCTTCCGGCTAACGCCCAAGGACTGCAACGCCGGGCCAACGCGCGCAACAGGGAGGCCGGTGGCTACCCGGCGTTGGCGGGAGTGATCGTTGGGCGGTTCATCACGAATGAAGTGCCGGCTGCTAATCATCAGGCGATTTTCTCAGTCGAGGAACCCCATAGTGCAGAACTCTGCCGACCAAGAACGAGATCAATGCGAAGACGACGAACCAGACGCCAAACATTCCGAAAATGAACTGAAAACTATCTCGATCCAAACCTCCCCTGAACAGTAGGAACGCGTAAGTGAGGGGCATCCCGAATAATATCCCGTCCGTGATAGGAATGAACCAAAGAGCACAAAATATGGGCCAACTGATCCATGACCATAGCAGCGCGTTATGTCGACTATGGCTCATTAATTCAGTACCAGCAACGAAGGCCTCTCCAGCGTGAAGTCCTCTCACACCTGCCCGGGGGCGCGGCTTCGACTGTGGGTTGAAGGTTGAATGGTCATGGCGGATTGAACTCGCGGCGGGGCAGGTGTTGAGAGCGACGCCTTGTTGCGCCTTGGATTCATTCGTGGGTATGGGATCGGATCAATTCTGCGATCTCGGCCGCAATCTCATCAATTGTATGCGTCGCGGTGCTGCGAGCCACCTTGTCAGCAAGTGAAGGGCTGTAATCGACGACTTGCTGCTTGGTGAGGCCGTGCCAGATCGGGAGTAGAATCTGCTCTCCCGAAACCGATCTCGTGACGATCCCATCAAGCTCGTAGTTGGTCCAACCCTTCGTGATGAATGCAGAGGAGAGGACTACCAAGCCAACCCGGCTGTGTGCGAGCCCGTGATCAATCTTCTGCCGCAAACTGTCTCCGATCCTCAAGGTGAACTCATCATACCAGACATCGAGGCCCTCGGCTATTAGCGCGTTGGCAAGCGGTCGAACTATGTCGTCCTTGTCCTCTGACGCGTGGGAGATGAAAACATCGTGGATGAGCCCCGAAGAATCCGGCGCGGGAGGAAGAGGCTCTCGAACAAGGCTTGGAGCCGATGAAAGTGGTGCCTCTCGGATCTCTGGCAGAGCACCCGGAAGCATCCGAACGCTCGTTCGCGTGCTTCCACGAAGACCCTGCATATCGACCGCGACGTGCCAGTGTCCGGAGCGAGGAATCTGCAAACGGATGGGCGAACGCTTGGCAAGGCCACCGATGAAAGTATGCCTTCTCCCATTCTTGTAGGAGGAGAAATTGGAGCTGTCGAGCAAACGGACATTCGCACCGCTGGTAAGTGTGATCTCGACGATCTCACCGCCCTTTCTGTGTCCAAGATCAGTGTGAAAGAACTGCATGGGGATTATTTATGGGACAACGTCGAAGGCCTCCTACACCTGCCTTTGGGCGAGGCTTCGACTGCGGGTTGAAGGTGGCATGGTCATGGCAGGTTGAACCCGCGGCGGGGAAGGTTTTAGGAGCGCCGCCTTGTTAGGGATTGGTTGGTTGAGGGATCATCGATGGAAACTCGTAGATAAACCTGAGAAGCATTTCGATAAAGACGATCAGATCCTTCGCATCAGTGTGGTTCATTAGCGCAATCTCGTGTGTCGCCTCGTTCCCCTTCTTGCGGATATGATCGACCCAATGGCGGCCGTTCGGGGGAATGAAATGGTTGACCGCGAGGTAATCCACATACTCGATGAATCGCAGGCCCTCAGCAGCACCCTGATTGACCGCGATGTTCATCAGCATTTTTCGGAGGATTAGCACCGAAACTGTGTAGGCTCCATGGGCCGTGCAAGAGCGAGCCTCCTCGTATAGAGCTTCCAATTCGTGGGGCAGGTTCTGAACTGGGGATCCAAATGCGGAGTCTGGTGTCCGAGCGTCCTCACGAGGATAAACAAACGTGGGACACTTGCAGTCCGGGCAAATGAATACGCCGTTCTGTTGGTTGCGGTTCTTGTCTATTAGGCGCCAACCCTTCTCGGAAGACACGAGCGACCCGCAATAGCCGCAGGTGAATTTTGCTGGAGCTAGTGTTTCAGGCTTCTCCCAGAAGACAGTGGCGATGTGTTGTGGAATCCGGGGCATCTTTTTCCTCCCTAATGTTGTATAGACGGCCTAAATGCAGCCTATTCCGGATGGGAGTGCAAGGATGCAGTCGATGACTGGATGGAGTGCTTGAGGTCGGGGGCTTGGCGTTTCCGACAGGACGCTCGCGGGTTGACGTGGCCCGGGAAAGGAGGAGCGGCGCCGGCCGGTTTCCCCGCCAATGGGATCCCTGAAACGAAGGTTGGCGTGACGGACCGGACCGAACCCAAGGTCGGGACGCGAGGGTGAAACGCGGAGAGATCTTGGTTCGGGTATTCGCGGCGAAGTCCACGGGATTTGGCGGCGGAAATGCCCGCGATTTTGAAAGGAGGCAAAGAGGTTCCTCGACATTTCCGGTGGGTCATCGGCTCAACCGATTCTCGCATGGGCTTGGGTCGCTCCTAGCGGAGCTTAAGATTCTCAACAGGCCGCGCGCCTATATACAGGTCGGCCCTACGGGCCTTGGATGGCACACAGTTCCGTTGAAGGGGCCTGCCCGTAGGCAATCCTGGCTGAAGCCCCGTCAGGGGCGACCTGTCTATAGCAGGCCGGCACCTAAGATTCCGTTAAGCTCCGTAGGAGCGGCCCGCCCCGATGGGGCTTGAGGCACATGGCGGGACGTTGGCTATAGACAGGCCGGTCCTACGGACCTTGATTCAGCCACGCGGATCGGTCTTGGAGTGCCCGCAGTTCATCCCGGTCTGTGTTGGAACGAAAGAGTTGACCCGTGGGGCGGGCAGCCGCTACAACGCCGGACGTGATTCGGTTCCCGAACATCCTGCTGCTTACCAAGGCGCTGCTTCTGGGCGGCGCGGCTGCGGGTTGCTGATATCGATCACTGAAACCAGTTTCGAATCACCCGTCGCCGCATCCCGGTGGCGGGTTTTTGTTTTCCGCGCACCGTGGGCGTCCCCGGGGATCGAAGAAGCGAGCACAACGACCATGAGCATGTTGAATCAACCCTCGTCGAAATACCGGCCATTCCCGCCGGTTCAATTGCACGACCGGCAATGGCCCAGCCGAACCCTGACCCAGGCTCCGATCTGGTGCAGCGTCGATCTTCGCGACGGGAACCAGGCGCTCGCGATTCCCATGAACGTCTCCCAGAAACTGGAGATGTTCGAGGCCCTGGTCCGGTGCGGATTCAAGGAGATCGAGGTCGGATTTCCCGCGGCATCGAACACCGAGTTCGCGTTCCTCCGCCGCCTGATCGACGACCGCCGGATTCCGGACGACGTGACCGTCCAGGTCCTGGTCCAGGCGAGGGAGGATCTGATCGAGCGGACGGTGGAATCGTTGGTGGGCGTGGGCCGGGCGATCATCCATCTCTACAACTCGACGTCGCCGGCGCAGCGGCGGGTCGTGTTCGGGCTGGAAAAGCCCGACATCGTCAGGATCGCGCAACGCGGGACGCGCTGGATCAAGGAGCGTCTCCCGAGGTTGGCGGGATCGGACATCCGGTTCGAGTACTCCCCGGAGAGCTTCTCGGCGACCGAGGTCGAGTTCGCGTTGGAGATCTGCGAGGCGGTGATGGCGGAGTGGGGGCCGACCCCCGAACGGCCGTTGATCCTGAATCTTCCGGACACGGTCGAAGTCGCGATGCCGAATGTCTACGCGGACCAGATCGAGTGGTTCATCCGGCATTTGAAGAACCGGGACGCGGCGATCATCAGCCTGCACACCCACAATGACCGGGGGACGGGGACGGCGGCGACGGAACTTGGGTTGCTGGCGGGAGCGGACCGCGTCGAGGGGACGCTCTTCGGCAATGGGGAACGGACGGGCAACCTGGATATCGTCACGGTGGCGATGAACCTCTACATGAATGGGATTCATCCGGGGCTCGATTTCTCGAACCTGAGCCGGTTGGTGGACGTGTACGAGCGATGCACGGGAATGACCGTGCCGCCGCGGCAACCCTACGGGGGCGAACTCGTGTTCACCGCCTTCAGCGGGTCGCATCAGGACGCGATCCGGAAGGGGTTGCGGGAGCGGGAGAATCAGCAGGCGGGCGGGCGGACGGCGATCTGGGATGTGCCGTACCTGACGATCGACCCGGGCGACATCGGCCGGGAATACCGTGAAGTGATCCGGGTGAACAGCCAGTCGGGGAAGGGCGGTGTCGCGTACATGCTCGAAAGCGAGTTCGGAATCGAGCTTCCGAAGGACATGCAGCGCGAGTTCGGTCCGATCGCGAACGACGAGGTCGACCGGCTGGGCCGGGAAGTGAAGGCCGTCGAGTTGAAGGCCATGCTCTGGAAGGAGTATGTCGAGCGGACCCGGCCCTGGGCGCTGAAGGGATTTCAGACCGAGTCCGTGGACGGGAACGTTCGGTGTGTGGCGCGTTTGGAGAAGGAGGGGAAACCGTTGGAGATCGTCGGTGAGGGCAATGGCCCGATCGCGGCCTTTGTGCACGGGCTCACGACCGAAGGGGTTTCGATGTTCGAGGTCGCCAACTACAGCGAACACGCGCTTGGAACCGGGGAAGGGGCGTCGGCGATCGCCTACATCCAGGTCCGGGCGAAGGACGGCAGGACGCGCTGGGGCGCGGGGGTCGATACGAACATCGAACTGGCGTCGATCAAGGCGGTTCTGAGCGCGTTGAACCGCCTTTCGAGCTGAACCGGATGGGAATCACACGGAGGCACGGAGGCACGGAGGGGGGAAGGAATTCGTCCAATGATCTCTGTGTCTCCGCGCCTCCGTGAGAGAGAGCCGGTTCAGCGGACCTTTGTTCCGGCAACGCGGATCGCTCCGCGGATGCGCGGGGTTCATGTTCACCCGTGGTGACGTCGAACCTCGTGGGTTCGGGGGGGGCGGTGGAAAAGACGAACGCCGCCGTCGTCAAGGCGTGACCGACTTCCGAGTCTTCCGCGACTTCTTGGTCGAGGGTTCGGGCGGTTTTTCCGGAATATCGAGGAGGAACCGGTTCAACTCCTGTTCGGTGAACGACTGGGGAACGAGTTGGAGATTCTGCTGGGCTTCGGCGCTCAGGCCCGCCAATTGGGACGGGCGTTTGACGATGTGGGGCGTGAGAAAGATCAGGAGCTCGGTCCGGGTGCCTGTGTTGGCCTTGTTCTTGAAGAAGAATCCCAGGCCGGGGATGTCGCCCAGGAACGGAATCTTGCCTTCGGATTCGATGCCCGTCTTTTGCATGAGCCCACCGATGATGACCGTCTGGCCATCGGGCGTGACCACGACGGTGTCGGCGGATCGCGTGTTGATGACCGGGGCGCTGAGGCCGACCGCGACGGGGACCGTCTGATCGGAGAGATTGGAGATCTCCGGATTGACGATCATCTCGACATAGCCGTCGTCGGTGATGAAGGGGGTGACCCGGAGGATGATTCCGACGGAGCGGTACTCGTAGGAATTGATCTGATTGCTGAAGTTGTCGAAGCGGGTGTTGGTGATGAGCGGGATTTCCTGGCCGACGGTGATCGTGGCCTGCTGGTTGTTGCGGGCCAGGATGGAGGGCCGCGAGAGGACCTCGGTTTTGCCGGCTTCCGCGATGGCTCGGAGTGTGACCGTGAAATCCTGGCCAAGGACCTGGTACATGCCCGCGCCTGGCGGGGTGGGGTTTCCGGCTTGCTGGGCGAGGCCGAAGATCTGATTCACGACTCCTGTGGATCCTCCGCCGATATCCTTTCGATAGTTGCCTTCGAAGCCGATGTTCACGCCGTTGCGGTAGGTGACCTCGAGGAACACGACCTTGATCAGGACCTGGGGAACGGCACGGTCGAGATTGGTGATGACCTGTCCGATGTACTGCGCCGTTTCATCGTCGGTGACGACGATGATTTTCCTCGTCTCCGGATCGCTGGAAATGATGGCTTCCCCGACTTCGGTGGCGGGCACGTAACTGCTGGCGTTCCGCTGATTCTGAGCAAACGACGCCAGGCTGAAGACCGCGAGGAGGAGATGGACGAGACCGACGACGACGGCGGGGCGGGTGCGGGACACGGGGTGATTGTGCTTCATCGGGATGGGGGATGAACGAGTGGATCGGCGGCCTATCGGCCGGTCTGGCCGCCGAAGCCGCCGCCATTGTTGCCGAAGCCGGTGTTGCGGTTGCCTTGGTTTTGATTCTGGGTGGCGCGGTTGTTGAGTTGATTTCCGGTCTGCCGGGTGGTGGAGCGCGCGTTGTTGCCCCGATTCCTGGAGTTCTGACCCTCGAAGAGTCCTCGCAGGATCTCCTCGACCGCGGTCGGGTCCGTGTTTTCGACGGAATACACGTAGACTTTCTGCTTCTTGGCCGGATCGGCATCGAGTTCGGCGATCATCTGGGAGATCTGCCCCATCAATTCCCGTGAGGCGGTGACGACCAGTGAGCCGGTACGGGGGTCGGGTACGGCCGTGACTTTCGCCTGTTGCTGAAGGCGGGTGCTGGTTTCGGTCGACTGCTGTCGTCCGCCTCCGCCGAAGGGACCGCCGCCGAATCGAAGAAAACCACCCCGGCCGTTCTGATTGTTGCTCGTCGAAGGATCGGGAAAGAGGTCGGCGAGAACCTCCGCCATTTCCTGGGGATCGGCATTCTTCAGGCGGAAGACGCGCAATTCGGTGATGTCCTCGACGTTGGTGTCGACCTGCTGGACGAGTTCATCGACGAGGCTCATCTGTTCGACGGGCGCGCTGACGACCAGTGAATTGCTTCGCTCATCAGCCACCGCGACGACCCTGGGGGCCGCGACCCGGGAGGAGCCACCGCCGCTTTGGCCTCCGCCTCCGGGAGCACCAGGAAACCCTCCACCCCCTGGGAATCCGCCGCCGCCGCGCCCTTGAAACCCTCGAGCGATCGATTGCTGGGACCCGCTACGCGACGATGATTCGTTGGATTGGAAAAGATCGCGCACCACGGTCGCGAGGGTTTTGGCGTCGGCGTACCGGAGGGGGAAGACGCGGACGGCGGACACGCTGGAGATGGCGGTGTCGAGCGCCCGGATGATTTCGGCCAACCGCCGGATATTGGTCTGCGTGTCGGTGACGACGACGGCGTTGCCGCCTTCGTTGGACGCGATGGTGGCGGTGGCGGGGATCAGGGGCTGAAGATCCCGTGTGAGTTGGACGGCATTGATGAAGCGCACCGGGATGATCTGGGTGACCATTTCCTCGGATTTGGGAATGTCGTCGGGATTGTTTCCCGATCGGACGGGAAGGTCGCGCTTGTTGGCGTCGTCCCGGTTGATGACGGTCAGGGTTCTGCCATTCCGGATGGCGGTGTAGCCGTTCTTGGCGAGGACTGTGTTCAGCAGGTCCACCGCCTCGTTGCGGTTGAGGGGTTGGTTGCTCCAGACGTCGACCTTCCCCTTCACTTCAGTGTCGAGGATGATGATGAAACCGGCGGCGTCACTGAGGTAATCGAGGACCATTTCGAGAGGGACTCCGCGGAAATTGAGGCGGAGGTTCGCCTCTCCAGGGGGCAGGTCGCGGTCGCCCGAGTTCGGAAGCGAAACCGAGGTTTCGGGGGTGGGGCCGACGCGTTGGCGGAGACGTTGGGGCCGTTGGTCGCCGCTTGTGGACGACGGTCGGGAGGAGGCTGGAATCCGGAACCGGGTGCCATCACTGCCCGGATCGGACGCGGGGGTTTCGTCATCGCCGCCACGGGCGCGTGGAAGGAAGTCGATGGGGAGGCCGTCGCGGGGGAACTCGATGACGGTGGGCGCGGGTTCATCCGAATCGCCATCCCGGAGAACCTCGTCCGGGGGAACTCCTCCGGGTGGGATGACGACCGTGTTTCCGTCGTCATCGGTGACGACGACCGGCACGGGAAGATCCTCCAAGGTGGGGACGGGAGGATCGGCGGGCTGGGCAAAACCCTGGTGGCCCATGCCGCCCAGGCTGGCGATCCCAACGATCGCCAGCAG
The DNA here is from genome assembly GCA_050250555.1 of Limisphaerales bacterium. Lineage (GTDB taxonomy): Bacteria > Verrucomicrobiota > Verrucomicrobiia > Limisphaerales > CAIMTB01 > CAIMTB01. The sequence goes on along the minus strand of JBFWOK010000050.1, from coordinate 29,849 downwards.
GGATGTCAGTGAAAGTCTCATTTGTTCAGCTCCTGTTCTCGCATCTTCATGAGGCGCTGCAGAATGTCGTTGGCGTCTCCCCCCCCGGACTCCGTGGGTGCGGTTTTCGGCGAATCTTCGGATCCGGACCTTTCCCCGGAATACGACCGGGATTCTCGCCCACGGCTGGACGAAGTCGATGACGAAGGAGCCGGCTCGGCGACCAGCTGCCATTCGCCGCCTTCCTCACGCCGGAAGTGGGAGCCGATGGCCAGTTCCGTGGGTTTTCCGTTGGCGTCAAGGCTCACCGAGTTCAGGCCGACACCCTTGATCTGGAATCCGGCGATCGAATCTCCCGGTTTAAGGACCTTCCTGAATTCGGAATCGGACCCGTCGAAAAACGCGAAATCGCCCTTGGAATAGCTCATGGCGCCGACGAGCGCGAACGAATCGACCTGGGGCGAGCGCGAGGACGATTCACGGGGGGGGCGCGACGAACGCGCGGAGCGGTTGACGTTGAAGATGTTGCGGTCGGGGATCAGACGGAACGACGAGAAATCGGTGCCGGTGACCCGTGCCGCCGCGCCTGTTTCGGTGGCGGCGCCGGATTCCTCGGAGTTCCGTCGACGGTCGGATCGGCGGGACCGGGAACCGCTTTCCCGGCCTGAACGAAGGTCGGCGGGATCGGAAGAAGTCTCCGGCTTTTTGGTGTCGCCCGACGTGGTGTCGGCGGGGGCGGCGGAGGGCGAGTCGGTTGCGGTGGATGATGCGTTGTCCGTCGTGTTCGTGGATGGCGCGACGGTTTCGGACGGCGATTCAGGCGATCCTTGGGCGGGTGCTTCGGAGGCGGTGGCGGGAATCGACGAAGATGCCGCTGGCGCGGCGGTTCTCGCGATCCCGACGAGGACGCAGGCGGCGAGGGTGGCGCCGGTCAGGAATCGAAATCCATGGACGCGGAAGGCGTTCATCGTTTGGAACGCTGGAGTTGGAGACCGCTGACCTGGAGGGCGAGGGTTAGCTGGCTGCCGTTGGGGTCGCGGGTGGTCAATTCGACGGATTCGACCCGGATGCCGAGCGGATCGATTTCGGCCTCGAAGAGGAAACGGGTCAGGGCGGGGAGGTTTCCGCTGACATCGGCGCGGCACTCGAGGGTGGCGTAGTCCTTCTCGGTGCGTTTCCACTGGGGCCGGAGTCCGCTGATGCTGACGCCGCTTTCGCGGGACCAGGCGTCGAACGCCTTGAGCAGCTGGTTTTCCGCGATGGAGGGTTCGAGGGACAGGGAGTTGGTGCGGGCCCGGTCCCACGAGTCGCGGATCTCCGATTCGTCACGGATCAGCGCCTGGCCGCGCGCCACGGACTTTCGCAACTCGGCGATCTTTTCGGACCGGGCTTTCCACGACCGAATCAGGGGCGTGAGGATCCACTGATCGGCGACCCACAACCCGACGGCGAGCGCTGCGACGAGGATCAGCAGGTGCTGGCGGTTGCGGAAGTTCATGAGCGCGGGTCCCCCTGCCACTGGAAGTTGAAGGAGAACTCGACGGGTGACTTGCCGCGGACCTGTTCCACCTGGACGTCGGAAATGCCGGGGGCGCCCCGGACGTTGTCCAGCATCTTGAGCCAGGCCTGGGGATCGCGGGCGGTTCCGGTGCAAGCCACGCGCGAGGGGCCGCGGATTTCGATCGTCTTTGCGGAGACCGAACCATCCTCGGGAAACGCCTCGGTCAGGCGTCGGAGAACGCTGAGGGAGCGCACCGAGTCGTCGAACCACGGTCCGTACCGGCGGACTTCGCGTTGCATGACCTCGATCTGGCCGACCTTGGTCTTGATCGCATCCCAGCGCGACTGCCAGCGCCACAGGAAGAGCTGTTGCCCCAGGAAGGCGAGCACGACGACGGTCACGATCACCCCGCCGGCGCCGCCGGCCCAGGTGAGTTTGCGCGAAGAATACCGGTGGGCCATCTCGCGCCAGGCGCTGACGCGGGGCGGGAGAAAATCGAGATGGGGCGGACGCCCGGCGGCGGCGTCGACGGCGACCGCGAGGGCGGCCGAGGCGGGACTTCGAGGGGGGAGGCTGAAAGGGAGGGTGCCTGGTTGAAGTTCCGAGACGAGTTCCGCGGTGACGCCCAGCGATTCGAGGCGTGGTTGCAGCACGTCGGCGAACGAGCGGGCGAGCGGGATTGAGCCGACCACTCGGACTTGGCGGAGTCGCTCCCGGATTCCCGCCGGGAGCTGGCCGAGGGTGATGCGCAATTCGCGGTGGATCAGGTCGAGGTCGGGTTCCAGTTCGGTCGATTCGGCGGCCGGGACAAAGGCGTCGTCGATGACCCGGAGGGCCGCGAGACCGCGGCCGGCGATGATCTGGACGACGAGTTGGTGGCCCGAAGGTTGGAGGATCAGGACCACTTCCGTCTCTTCGGAGGCGGGTGGTTGGAGGCTTGTGAGGCCGAGGGTGAACGCGGCGGGTTTCAGCCGCGCCGCGCGAAGGATCGATTCGATGCGGTGGATGACCTCGCGCTCGAACGCAATCACCGTCGCGGAGTGGCCCCCGGGGAAGGGTTGGCCGACGGAAACCTGGCGAATGAGGCTGTCGGGGTTGTGCGGGAAGCCGCGCTCGGCTTCAATTTCGAGAAAGCTCTGACGATCGGCTTCGGGAAGTTCGGGAAGCGTGATGGTCAGGGCGAGGGCGGCATGGACCGGCAGGGCGACGGCGCAGCGGGATTCCCTGACCCCGGCCTGTTCGAGGTGGGTGCGAAGGGTCCGACCCAGCGTCTCCGGATCCTGGCCCAGGGGATCCGCCTCGAGCGGCACGGTGACGGTCCGCCGGATTTCGGAGCTTCCGTTGGTCCGGCGAAGCTCAACGATCTCGATCCGGTCGCGTTCCACGGCGATCCCCAGGACGGTCGACCCGGCGCGTTTCTTTTGCTGGAATTTCATCTCATCGGACCGTGGGGGGGGTGGAGCGCAATTCGCGGCGGAGTTCCTGACCCAGGGCCCATCCCAGGTGGGTCAGGTCCCGGCGCGACGCGATCCGGGGTGTTTCGCCGGCCGTGTCGATGAGAAATCGGGCGCGGTGGTAGCCGCGTTGGTGACGCCCGACGGCGGCGGCGTCGAGGGTGAACTGGTACCCACGGGACGTGAGGAACGGGGCCGCCTCGATGGCGCCGTCGTTGCCCAGGGTATCGATGATCCAGGCGATCGAGGTCCCGGAATTGGCGGCGCTCGCCCGGGCCGACACGAGCGTGGAGGCGTGGTCGGCGCCGATGCCGGGAACGCAGGCCAGGACCTCCGCGCTGGCGGTATTGACGTTGACGAGCCCTTTCAGAGTGGAGGCGTTCGTCACAGTCAATTCCCCTTCGATCTGGGCGATTTCATCGGAGGTCATTCCGGCTTTCAGGCCGAATTCGAGGACGCTGCGGAAAGAGGCTTGGTTACCAAGTTGATTGAGAAGTTGCGTGGTGCGGTTCGGGCCGAATTGGGCCTGCAGGACGTTGGTGACACCCGGGTCGTTCGGATTCGAGACATCCACGCGGTTGGTGCCCCCGGAGCCGGTATTGGGTTCGTAGGTGGCGATTGTGACGTATTCGAGGAGTCCGGGGTCGAGGCGTCCGTTCTGGTTGTCGGCGGGGTAGGAGTCGTCGCCGTCGTCCTCGTTCGGGTCCAGGATGCCGTTCAGGTTGGTGTCCTCCCCCATCAGGAGGGCGAGGGTCGCCCCGGCCACGAGGCGGAGTTCGTCGACGCTCTCGAAGTCGGCGTTCTTGCAGCGGTAGGGGGGATTCAGCCGGGCGTAGTATTCGTCCTCGGCGCCATTGTCGCTGACGTCCGAGTCGGCGTCCCGCCAGTCGACGATGGACGCGGCAAACTCGGGCGTCATGAAGGGGAGCGCCTCGAACATCGCGGCGGTGGCGGTGTTGAGGTTCAGTTTCGCCGATTCGTCGATGAGGCCGAAGGACGGTTCGGTGAGGGTCTGTTGCCAGAGGTTGGTGTCCCGTCCGAGCATCCAGACCGTGGCTTCGCCGACCCGCAAGTCCTCGACCTCGAAGAGGGTTGTGTCGAGGGGGGTGCCGGGTTCGCCGTACGTGGTGAACAGGTTGGTGACGTATCTGGCCACGCCGTCCACCGCGGCGGAGGCCTGGAGGGAGGCGATCTGATTGTCGCTCGCCTGGAGTTGCAGGCGCATGGACTGCGCGAAATACAGGGTCACGGCGACCAATCCCAACGCGACCCAGAGGACGATGATGAGGACGGAGCCGCGCGCCGATCGTTCCCGGGTCGCGGGCTGGGAAGCGCCGCAAATCATGCCCCGCCTCCCTGGGAGGAATCCGTGGAGGTCGAGGAACCCGAGTCGGTGGTGTTGGTGGAAGGTTCGACCAGTAGGCCGACCACCATTTCAATGGGGTCGGGTCGGTCCGAACGACGGGTCGGGTCCGACGGGCTCCGCTGGATCTCCAGCTTGATCGCGCGGGGCAGGAGGGTGACCTCGTTCGTCGAATCCCAGGTGGGCTGCCATCCGGTGCCGTCGTGGAAGGAGAACGTGAGGGTCTCGATCCCGCCCAGGATGCGCTGGGTTTCGACGATCTCCTGGGAGACGGGCAGGAGGTTTCGGGTGACCGAACGGACCAGGTCCAGACCCTGGGACGCGTTGTTGGTCGGCGAAGTCAGGGTGTAGGCGACGCGTTGGATGTCGCCCCAGGGCCAATCGTCGCTCAGCACGCCGACGGCGGAGTGGAATTGAAGGACGGGCGATTCGGAGAGCATTGTCCCCTGGATGGAGGGATTCGATTCGAGCGGACCGCCGAAGGTTCCACCGGGAGGGACGATTCCCGCCAGGTCACGCCTCAGGATGGAGAGCGCCCGTTGCACGGGGAGATCGGATTCAATCGATTCGACCGTCCGGTTGCGGAGCCGGAGGGCGACGTGGAAGACCGCGTGCACCGCGAGCAGGACGATGGCGAAGATGCCGACGGCCAGCAGGATTTCGATCAGGGTGAAGGCGGCCTGTCGGTTGGGCGGTCTGGAACGGCGGCTGGACCTCGCCCCCGACGACGTCGACCCCGGTTCGAGGGCGTCTGGCGGGTGCCTCGGCGCGGCGGCGAGGGAGTCTTTGCTCGGTCTGGAAGGAGAGGCCCTCATCGCGTTGAGGGATCGACCAGGGTACTCACTTCGACTTCGTGCTCGCGTCCCTGGACGTCGAAGAACACTTCGACGGTGAGGAGGCGCATGGTCGAGTCGGTCCAGGATTCGGACCTCGCCTGCCAGCGGTAGTCGATGGCGCCTTCGCGGACATTGCCCGAATTCCCGATGGACGAGCCGCTGGTGGGGGCGGTGGTTTCGGCGAGGACGCGCTCCGCGATCCGGGCGGCGACGCGTTTCCGCTGGCTGACCATGCCCGCGTGGCTGGCGAGTTGGATGCCATGGACGGCGACGGGGACGACGATGGCGAGGAAAAGGAGGGCGGCGAGGGTCTCGACCAGGGTGAATCCCGAGACGGTCCGCCGGGAGCCATGGAACTCAGAGACGTTCGATGGGCGGCTGGTTGGTCCAGATTTCATACGCCTGTCGGTGGATTCCGGGAGCGATCCAGAGTTGCGAACCGTCGCGGCGGGAATTGTCGGTGGAACGGCTTCTGACAAGGATCCAGAGGGGACCCGACACGGGAAGGAATCCATCGGGCTGGAACCTGAGGAGCGGGCGCGACGTGACGGGTGTTTCCCGGATAGCGAGGCTGCCGGTGGTTTGGCGGGACACGACGGCGGGCTCGACTTCGAGTTCGACGTCTTCGGCGATCGCGAAATCGGTGGCGCGATGATCGTCCTGGAGGACGTCCTGGAAGGCGCGTTCGTTGCCGACGGCCATGGAGGCGACGGTGCCGGCGCGGGAGCCCGACGGCGCGAGGGACCAGGTGGGATCGGCCCGGAGGCCGTACCGGCGGGCGTTCAGGTCGATCCAGAGGATCATGGGGATTCCCTCGGTGACCGCGCGTTCCTGGGCGTGGCGGGTCAGGGCGAGGAGGCGATACGCCTCGGAGTCGAGGCTGCGGCCCTTGAAGAAGCGGCCGAGGGACGGCGCCGACACGGCCAGCACGGCCGCGAGAATCGCCATCACGAGGATGAGCTCAATCAGGGTGAAGCCATGGGCCCGACCTCGTCCCGGTCCCGGTCCCGGATCCGGACCCGGTCGCGGTCTGGGCGGTCGCGCGGGAATCGCGGCGGTGGGTGGACCGGAACCGTGCATGGGACATGGGGCATGGGGGGAAACGGGCACGAGGATCGGCCTGGAACTCAGGGCTGCGAGCCGGTGCTTTGTCGCCAGTTGGTGACGTCGTCGTCGCCGCCTTCCCGGCCGTCGGGTCCGGGGGAGGAGATGTCGTACCCGTTCGGGTTCTGCTTGCCCGGGCATTCGTAGACGTACGCGTTGCCCCAGGGGTCGAGCGGGACTTCGCTTCCCTTGAGGTACGGGCCCTTCCAGCTCTGGGCATCGCGGGGTTGTTCGATGAGATCCATGAGCCCGTCGCGGCCCTTGGGATAGGAGCCGACGTCGACCTCGTAGGCATCGAGAGCGGTTCCGAACGTGGCGATCTGCGTTTTGGCGGCGGTGAGGCGGGCCTGTTCGGTGCGTCCCGAGAACTTGGGGACGACGATGGCGGCGAGGACACCGAGGATGACCAGGACGAGGAGGAGTTCGATCAGGGTGAATCCGGCGGGTCGGTGGCGGAAGGCGCGGCGGGAGGCCGTGGGCGAGGGATGGAGTTTCATGGTGGTCCTAGAGGAGAGGTGATGAATCAGCGGTTCAACGAGTCATTCGGTCCTTCAATCAATCAATCAATCAATCCATCAATCGAACGATGATGCGGAGGAAGGTTGGAAAGCGCGGGTGTCGCGGGTTGCGTACGGGTCGGTTGTCGTGGGTCACTTGATGTAATCCTGGAGCGTGAAGATGGGGATGACCATGCCGACGAAGATGGTGCCGATGAACGCGGCGATCAGGAACAGGAGGAGGGGTTCGGCGAGGGCGACGGCGGTGCGGAGTTGTCGGTCGAGGTCCGACTCAGTGACGTTGGCGATCCGGACGAGTTCCTGGTCGAGGCGTCCGCTTTCCTCGGCGACGGCGACCATTTCGAGGACGGAGCCTGGGAAGAGCTGCCGGCAGTCGCCCAGGCTGGTGCCGAGGGCTTTGCCTTCCTTGACCCGCTCGATGGACTGGGTGACGGCATCGACGAGGATCTGGTTGCCGATGGAACGGCGGGCGACCTGGAGGCCGCTGATGAGGGGAACGCCGGCGCCCAGAAGGGTGCCGAGCATGCGGCAGAACCTCGCCATGGCGTATTGGGCGACGAGGGGGCCGATGGTGGGGAGGCGGAGGATGGACGATTCCCAAACGCGGCGGCCGGCGGGGGAGACCAGCCAGGTCCGGATGAAGTAGGCGGCGAGGGCGAGCGCTCCGAGGATCACGACGCCGTAACCCCGCAGGGCGTCGCTGACGCCGACGATCACCCGGGTGAGCAGCGGGAGTTGGGCGCCGAAGCCGGCGAAGATTCCCTGGAACCTGGGGATGAAGAACACGAGGAGGAACACGAGCACGGCGAGGGCGAGGGCGAGGAGGATGACCGGGTAAAGGAGGGCGGTCATCACCTTGCCGCGCATCTCACGTTCGCGGGATTGGAAGTCGGCGATCTGGGCGAGCACGACATCGATGAAGCCACCGGCTTCGCCGGCTTCGACCATGTCGACGTACACCCTCGGAAACGTGTCGGGCGAACGGCTCATGGCCTCGGCGAGGGGAACCCCGTCGACGATGAGGCCGTGGACTTCGCGCCATTTGGCGCGCGCGGCGTCGTTGGCGGCCTCCTTTTGGAGAATGACCATCGCCCGGCTGAGGGGGACACCCGCGGAGAGCAGGCTTGAGAGCAGGCGGGTGAAATTCTCGAGGATTCTGCCCGTGATGCGTCCGCGGCGGGCGGGCGGCGTGGCGGGACTGGCCGAGGAGGGCGCGCTGGCGGGCGGATTTCCGGAGGGAGCGGGCCCCTGGAGGGCGGGTTTGTTTTTCCGCTGAGGGGTGCCGGCGGGGGCGGATGTCCTGGACAGGGCGAAGGCGGAGGAAGGGCGGCCGTTGTCTCGCTCGCGGAGGCTGATGGGACGGAGTCCCTGGGATTCCATGTGACGGAACGCCTCGGGGCGGCCGCCGGCCTCGATCTCGCCTTCGGTGATCGATCCGTCGGAGCGGAGGGCGCGGTACAGGAACGCGGGCATGGGCGGGTCTCAGCGGGTCAGGCTCAGGAACGCGCGACCGCGAGGGTGGCGGCGGTTTCGCCCTCCGCCGATTCCGGGGTTTCCCCGTTCGAACCGCTGGTGGCGAGCGAGACCTCCTTGGCGGTGGTGACCGACAGGACCTCCTCGACCGTCGTGATGCCGAGTCGGACGAGCCGCCAGCCGTCCTCGGCGAGGGTTCGCATTCCGGCTCGCCGGGCGGCATCCCGGATTTCGTCGCTGGACCGCTGTCGGAGGACGAGTTGACGGATTTCGTTGTCGGAATCCATCCACTCGAAGATGGCGCGGCGGCCGAAGAACCCGGTGTTCCGGCATTCGCGGCAGCCGACGGCCCGGTAGAACACGGATGAAACGGGAAAGCCGAGTTGCGCCTTCAGGGCGTTGGCGGTCGGGGAATCGTCGACGGCCTTGCATTGTTCGCAGAGAACGCGGACGAGGCGCTGGGCGAGGACGGCTTCGAGGGAGGAGGCGACGAGGTAGGGTTCGACGCCCATGTCGACGAGCCGGGTGAGGGCGCCGGGTGCGTCGTTGGTATGGAGCGTGGAGAAGACGAGGTGGCCGGTGAGGGAGGCCTGGACGGCGATCTGGGCCGTTTCCTTGTCGCGGATTTCGCCGACGAGAATGACGTCCGGATCGTGGCGGAGGATGGAGCGGAGGCCGCGGGCGAAGGTGAGGCCGGCTTTCTCGGAGACCTGGATCTGATTGACGCCCTTGAGCTGGTATTCGACGGGATCCTCGATGGTGATGATCTTGCGGTCGGCGTCGTTGATCTCGTGGAGGGCGGTGTAGAGGGTGGACGTCTTGCCGCTGCCGGTCGGACCGGTGACGAGGACGATGCCGTGGGGCTGTTGAAGGACACGCCGCAGTCCCTGGAGTTCGCGGTCGGCCATGCCGAGCTGGCCCATGCCGAGCAAGGAATTGTTCTGACGGAGGAGCCGCATCACGACGGCCTCGCCGTGGAGCATGGGGATGACGGAAACGCGGATGTCGACCTCGGCCTCCTCGATGCGGACCTTGATGCGGCCGTCCTGGGGCAGCCGCTTCTCGGCGATGTTGAGGTGGCTGAGGATTTTGACGCGCGAGACGATGGCGGGCTGGAAGCGTTTGATCTGGGCGGGGACGGGCACCTCCTGAAGGACGCCGTCGATGCGGTATCGGATCCGGAGTTCGTCCTCGAACGGTTCGAGATGAATGTCCGAGGCGCGGAGTTCGATCGCGTCCTTGAGGACCTGGTTGACGAACCGGATGATCGACGCGTCCTCGGCCGCGGCGTCGAGGTTGTTGTCCTCGTTCTGATCCTCGTCGACGACCTGGAGGGGGGATTCCTCGTCGAGGGTGCCGATGGTGTCCGCGCCGACCCCGAGGCGCTTTTTCATTTCGCGCCGGATGGCTTCGGCGGGCGCCAGGACGGGGCGAAGGCGGAGTCCGGTGAGGCTGCGGAGGGCGTCGAGGCCCTGGGTGGCGAAGAGTCGGCTGGTGGCGATCTCGACGGAGCCGTTGACCCGGCGGAGGGGGAGGAGTTCGTCCCTGAGGAGAAGCCGGGCGGGGAACAGGGCGAGGGCCTCCTTTTCGGGTTGGACGTCCTCGAGGGAGGAGAAACCGAGACCGTATTCCTCGGCCAACCAGCGGAGGACTTCGTCCTCGGACCCGGTCGAGGTGGGGTGGCGGGACGCGAAGGCTCGCGCGTCGGCGAGGGAGATCTGCTTCGCCGCCAGCATCTGCTGGACGAGCGGAGGCAGCGTCGAAGGGTCGGCCTGGGGTGAGCTCATGCGATCGGGGCGGGGGTCGGCAAGGTGGTTTCAGTGACGACGCCCCGCCCCGAAATCCGCGACCGGGTGGGTGGACTAGTTCAGGAGACCGGCGAGCACGGCCTGGGCCTCTTGGCGGACGGTGAGAACCTTGCGGAGGTTTTCCTGGGCTTCGGCGAGCTTGGCTTCCTTGGCTTTCTTGGAGTCACGCAGCTTGGCGAGCGCGGTCTTGATATCGGCTGCCGAAGCCTTGGACTCGATGGCCTTTTCGAGCGCGGCCTCCTCCGCGGAGGGTTCGCCGCCGAAGCCGCCGCGACGCCCGCCGTTCCCGCCACCACCACCGCCGCCGCCACCTTGATCTCCGCCGCGTCCGCCGCCGGGCGGCCGGAACAGGTTCCGGCCGAAGCCGGTTCCGACTTCCCGTCGGGCTTCGCCCACCTTGGCGACGAGGGGTTGGATGGCCTTCCATTCGTCGTCGCTGGTGATCTCCAGGCGCTCGCGATACATCGTCATGAGCCGTTCCTGCATCTGCGCGGGATCAAACCCTCCGCCGCCACCGCCCCGCTGCCCGCGTCCACCGCCGGGATTCTGCTGCGCGAGTGTGTTCGGCGAAACCGCGACCAGGCTGGCAACGGCCGCCGTGAGGGTCAGGATGCGAGTGAGCGTTTTCATAACGGTCGGAATGTGATGCAACGGATGCGATGCGTCTGTTCTTCGATCCAAGTTGAGATCTTGGGAGGTTTTTGTCGGAGCCCCGATGCGATGCACCGCGGGCTACGGCGCGGGTAGACGCGGGACGCGGGGTCCCGGGTTACACCGAGGCGGACTCTTTTTTGGGGACCGATCCAACTACTTGGCGTCCGACGCCGTCAGGAGTTCCACGAGCGCCGCGTCCTTCTCGGGTCCGGTTTGGAAGTCGAAGGCCCGGAAGTAGCGGGGCTTGTCCGCTTCGGGCGTGGCCGGGTCTTTGAGGATCCGCGCGAGAAGACCGGAGGTTTCACGCCCGCGGGACCGCCAGATGATGTCCCGGCCCGGCGCCGTCGTCACCGCCTCCGGGTGCGCTTTCAGGTACGCGCCCAGGAAAGCGTCCCATTGGCCGTCGGCGCCGATTCCGAGGGCCTCCAGATACCATCGGTCGATGCCGTCATGCTGATGGGCGAGTCGGGCCCAAAGGGTCGCCGCCTTCGGCGCCTTGACGTGGCGAAGGGCGATCGCGCATTCGCGTCGGACTCCGGCCTTCGCGTCGTCGACGAGCGATTCGACCAGGGGAATGAGATCGAGGCCGCGTTCGCGCGCGATCCGAAGCCCGGTGATGCGAAGGTCGGGGTCGGCGTCGCTCAGGGCGGCGGAGACGTATTTCGATTCCTTGCCGGGGATGCGCGCGAGCAGGTGGAGGGCGCGAGCGCGGAACCTGGGATTCGTCCCGTTCCAGAGGGCGAGCAGCGCGGACTCCGCTTGTCCGCCGGACCGGGAGAGGGTCTGCCAGGCGATGTAGCGGGTCGCGAGGTTGGGCGACTGGAGGGCGGCGATGGCGCCGGGGACGGTGACCGCGTTCAACGCGGGGACGACTGGTTTGTGGCCGGAGGGCGCGACCCGGTAGATGCGCCCGGTCATCGCTTCCGGTTTCTGATCGGCCATGTGGTGGCCGCCGACGCCTGCGTCGTTCCAGTCGGAGACCAGCAGGGAACCGTCGGGCGCCACGCACACGTCGCTGGGACGAAACCAATCATCCTCGCTGGTGAGGATATTGACGATCCGGGCGGTGTACCCGGCGCCGTCCGGTTCCACCGGGTAGGCTCGCACGACCCTGGGGCCGGCGTCGCAGTGGATCATCTGTCCCTGAAAAACCTCGGGGAGAAGGGAACCTTCGTACACGCAGAGGCCGGTGGGCGAACCGGCTCCCGTCTGAAGGAGATTGGGCACGACCCCGGGGTCGTTCAGGTGCCAGTGGCGGCGCGGAATGTCGCCTTCGATGTTGGTCCGTCGCTGTCCCCAGCCGGCCCCGGTGATTTCGTCGGTGAAACCGTAGTTGCCGTACTCCATGACGAAATTGATGCGGACGCCCTGGTTGCCGTCGTCGTCGTTATCCGACTGCCAGAGGGAGCCGAAGGAGTCGACGGCGACCTCGTAGTTGTTGCGGAAATTCCAGGCAACGGTGTCGACCTTTCCGCCGGCGAGATCGGAACGGAACACCATGCCCTGGCGGTAGGGATTGCCCTGGCTGTTAACGAGGTTGCCCGCCAAGTCCCGGATGGGTTCCCCCGAGGCGTTCCGCAGTTCCTTGCCCTCGTTTCCGAAGTTGAAATAGAGGCGGCCATCGGGCCCCGGGACGAAGGCGTGCATCCCGTGGTCATGGTCGACCCCCTTGATGCCAGTGTAGAGCTTCTGGGGCGGACCGTCCGCGCGGTCGTCGCGATTGTTGTCCTCGAAGACAAGGACATTGGGGGAACACGAAACGATGACCCGCGATCCGAGGACGCAGATTCCGAGGGCGGTGTTGACGTCGTGGCCTTGATAGAACGTTTTCTGGCTGTCGGCGACGCCGTCGCCGTCGGTGTCCTCGAGGATCACGATCCGGTCGCCCTGGGGTTCCAGGCGGCCCCACTTTTGCCAGACCCGGTAGTTGACCCCTTCGGTGCACCAGACGCGGCCCCGGGGGTCGACGTCGATGTTCGCCGGATTGCGGACCATCGGTTCGGAGGCGAAGAGGGTGACGTCGAGTCCCTCGGCGACCTTCATCTTCTTCAGTTGCGCGAGCGCGGCTTCCCGACCGGAACGTCCGGGAGCGGGCGTCTGCGCGTTGGAGGTCGTCGAGGGGAGGGCCAGGGCCGCGGACAGGGCGACAGCGGCGGGGAGGAGGCGAGGGGATGCGGGAATATTCATGGCATGGAAATGGGGCGATGATCGCGCCTTGAAGGCACTTGCTGGCGGTGTTGTGGCGGCGGGAAAACGCGGCGCAATCTACCGCCGGGCGGCGGCGTGCCAAATGTTTTTCCCGGCGGGATCGGAATGTGGCGGTGGCGCTCGAAAGGGTCCTTCGGGCGATCCGGGCGGGCGATCCGGGCGGGGTGGCCGGGTCCCCGTGGGGTGGGATGATCGGGGATCCGGATGCATCCGGGGGCGGTCCCGGCGGCGTTCTGATGGGAAATGGGTTTGCCCACGTTCAACCCGCCCGCTAGAGAAGCCGGGGTGTGGACCGTCCTGGAATGGGTCGGCGGTCCATGGGACGAGGCCGCTCACGAACTCGAACTTCCTTGGCATCAGGATCCGGCGCGCGTTCGCGGATCCGTGGCGGGGCTTGGGTTCGGGAGCGACGAATTCGGTGAATTCGGTGAGTTCGGTCGACCGAGCCTTGGACGGAAGCGGATCTGGATGTGGGTGGAAGCGTTCAATGATCAATCGGATGAAGCGTTGTTCGCCAGGGTGGCCCTCGGCGACGCGGAGGCTTTTGCCGCGTTCTATGACCGGCACGAAACGCTCTGGTACTCCATCGCGCTGCGGATTCTGCATTCCGAAGCGGAGGCGGAGGACGTTGTCCAGGAGGCCGCGGTTTTGATCTGGGAACGGGCTCCCCTTTACAAGTCGGAGTTCGGCAGGCCCATCAGTTGGACGGTGACCGTCCTGCGGAACAAGGCGATTGACCGGTTGCGGTCGAGTCGTCGGCGCGGGGAAGTCCTGGAGCGGGCCGCGCAGGAATTCGGTGGCCAGGAGTCTTCCGGGGGGTTGGGTGGGCCGGGGGTGTCGGGCGAGTCCGCCGGGCTTGTGCGGAAAACTCTGCTACACCTTCCGGTCGAACAACGCCAAGCGATCGAGTTGGCCTTTTTTGGTGGATTGAGCCAGAGCGAAGTCGCGGAGAAGCTCAACGAGCCGCTGGGGACGATCAAGGCGCGTATTCGCCGAGGCATGCTGGCGATGCGGGACGCGTTGGAGGGCGCGCTATGAATTTGAATTGCGATGAATTACAGCAGTTGACGGCCCTGGAATCGATTGGGGCGCTCGACGGCGTCGATCTCGGGCGGTTGCGGGAACGTCTGGAATCGGACGCGGGCGCCCGGTTGGAGCTTCAGCGTTTCCTCGACGTGGCCGCGGCGATGGCCACGACGGTTCCCTTGAATCGGCCGGGGCCGACGCTTCGGGCGAAGGTGCTCGATCGGATTGCCCGCACACCCCAACAGGGGGCGGGCCAGGGCGGCGCGAAGGATGCGAAGGACGCGAAGGCCTCGGAAGCGGTGGATCCCGCGGTAAGGCCGTTCCCGGTTCCCGCGGGATTCCAGTTCAACCCCCGTGAGATGCCCTGGCGCCAGGGGCCGCTGCCGGGTGTCCGATTCAAGGTGCTGTCGACGGGACCCGACCAGAGCCACGCCATCCTGGAGGTGGAACTGGCGCCCGGGGCCTCGTATCCCGAGCACGAACACCTGGGTCCCGAGGACATGTACGTGTTGACGGGGGACCTTCAGACCGAGGGCATGAGTCTGCGGCCGGGCGATTCGTTCCATGCGGACGCCGGGACGAGCCACGACGGGCTTCGGTCGGTGAACGGTTGCACGGCGCTCCTGATCGTTTCGAGGGCGGCGTTCGAAGCGATGCCGCCCATTTGAGCTGGCGGGGATGGGGTCCACCCTGATCTCCGGATAGGGGCGCCTGGGAGAACGCGATCCCACCACGAAGGCACGAAGGACACGAAGGAAGCATGATTCGTTCCGGCCTCGGCAATCCGCTCCAGGTCAATCCCGATCAAGGACTCGCTTCCGCCTCTCCCTTCGTGCTCTTCGTGCGCTTCGTGGTTTCTTACGCGGGGTTTTGGGGGTCCACCACGGGCCTTGCGTCCTCGAAACGGGCTCGCCTAAGCTCCGCGGACCCGCGCGCCTTCAACCTCCGAAAACGCGGGTTCCTGCTCGGGACACGACTATGAATTCAACGATCCGCCTGGCGCTCTCCGCGATGATGTTCGTGCAGTTCTTCATCTGGGGATCCTGGTATGTGACGGCTCCCAACTATCTCGCGACGATCGGGTTCAAGCCCGAGGATTTCGGGTGGACGTATTCCGTGGGTCCGATCGCGGGCATGTTGTCGCCCTTCTTCGTGGGAATGATCGCGGACCGGTTTTTCCCGGCGCAGAGAGTCCTGGGAATCATGCATCTGCTGGGGGCGGGCCTGATGTTTTACGCGACGCTGCTGATGCAGAAGGGAACGCCGTCGCCGGGCGCGATCAATCTGGCCTTCTTCGGTCACATGCTGACCTATTACCCGACGCTCGCGCTGACCAACACCCTCGCGCTCCGCAACATGAAGGACGCGCAGAAGGAGTTTCCGCTGATCCGGGTGTTCGGGACGATCGGCTGGATCGCGGCGGGACTGAGCCTGACGTGGCTCGGCCTCGAACGGAGCATCGGGATGTTCCACCTGACGACGGGCGCCGGGGTGGTGCTGGGGCTGTTCAGTTTCATGCTGCCGCATACTCCGCCGACGGCGACCGGGCCCGTGTCGGTGCGACAGATCCTGGGGCTGGATGCGCTGGTCCTGTTGAAGGACAAGTCGTATCGCACCTTCATGATCGCCTCGACGCTGATCTGCATTCCCCTGGCGTTCTACTACCAGATCACCAGCCGGGTGGTGGAGATGACGGGGCTTCCGATCGGTCAGACGATGTCCTACGGACAGATGTCGGAGATCTTCTTCATGGTGGTGATGCCGTTCTTCTTCGCCCGACTGGGGGTCAAATGGATGCTCGCGGTGGGAATGTTCGCGTGGGTGGCGCGGTACGCGCTGTTCGCCATCGGCGCGCCGGCCGAGATCCGGTGGATGATCATCGGCGGCGTCCTGCTCCACGGCATCTGCTACGATTTCTTCTTTGTGACCGGGCAGATCTTCACCGACCAGTTCGCGCCGCGGACCGTGCGGGCGCAGGCGCAGGGGATGCTGGTGTTGTTCACGCTGGGACTCGGAATGTTCATCGGCGCCCAGGTCGCGGGGAAGATCGAGGCGCAGCACACCACGGCGCTCGCCAAGGATCTCAACAACCAGGTCGTCGCCAAGACGGCGGATCGCGATCGGATCGCCGCCCAGGTCGCGTCGGCGGATGCCGCGGCGAAAACCGGACTGGAGGCCCAGGTCACGGCTCTCAACAACGAAGTTGCCCGGCTTCGGCACGAGGAACTCGCCGCCATCGAATGGAAGCCGCTCTGGGCGAAGCCGGCGGCGTTCGCCGGGATCATCCTCGGCTTGTTTCTCCTCCGCTTCCGGACGCCCGTCCTCGCCAAAAAGGCGGATTGAGCTTTTCGACCCGCGCACCGATCGTCAGCCCAGCCAAGCCACTCGCTCCAGCGAACACCAACGCCAAGCCTCGACATGAAGAAGACATCCATGGATCGCCGCGAATTCCTTCACCGAGCCGGAACCACCGCCGCCGCCATCGCCGCGGTCCGCGGATCCCTGGTCTCCCCGGAAGCACGGGCCGAGGGGCCCGCCGTCAAGCCGGAGAGCCCCCTCTTCCGGATCTCCCTTGCGGAATGGTCGCTGCACAAAACGCTCTTCTCCAAGCAGATGGACCACATGGATTTCCCCAGCGCCGCCAAGCTGGACTACGGAATCCACGGCATCGAACTGGTCAATCAGTTCTTCAAGGACAAGGCGACGGATCGCAAATACCTCGCGGAGTTCCGAAAGCGCGCGTCGGACCTGAATGTCCAGTGCCTCCTGATCATGATCGACGGGGAAGGTGCCCTGGGAGATCCGGACGCCGCCAAACGGCAGCAGGCGGTCGAGAACCACTACCGTTGGGTCGAGGCGGCGAAGTATCTCGGCTGTCATTCGATCCGGGTCAATGCCGAGACGAACGGCGTGGGTTCCTTCGAGGACCAGCAGGCGCGCGCCGCGGAGGGACTTCGGCAGTTGTCCGTTTTCGGAGAGCACCACGGACTCGGCATCATCGTCGAGAACCACGGCCACCTGTCCTCGAACGGCGCCTGGCTGGCCGGTGTCATGCGCCAGGTCGGAATGCCGAACTGCGGGACGCTGCCCGATTTCGGCAACTTCAACATCAGCCCGACCGAGACCTACGATCGTTACCAGGGCGTCCAGGAGATGATGCCGTACGCGAAGGCGGTGAGCGCGAAGTCGAACGACTTCGACGATCTCGGCAACGAAAGCCACACGGATTTCCGGCGCATGATGCGCATCGTCCTGGATTCGGGCTACCGCGGCTGGGTCGGCATCGAGTACGAAGGTTCCCGGCTCAACGAGCCCGAGGGCATCCTCCACACCAAGTGGCTCTTGGAACAGATCCAGCGCGAGTTCGCGACCCAGTATTCGTGAGCCTGAGGTGAGTCTTCCGGGACCCTCCCGACCCGAGTTCCACGGTCCCGCGCTCCATCTCGCGGGACCGACCGCCTCGGGCAAGTCGGCGGTCGCCGTGGAATTGGCCCTCCGACTCGGAGGCGAGATCCTTTCGGCCGATTCGATGCAGGTCTACCGCGGCCTGGACATCGGGACCGCGAAACCAACGGCCGAGAGGACGCTGGTTCCCCATCACCTGATTGACCTGGCGGAACCTGGGGAAGGTTTCGATGTGACCCGCTGGCTCGACGCCGCGCGCGCGGCGGTTGCGGCGGTGCGGGCGCGCGGCCGGGTCCCGATCTTCTGCGGGGGCACGGGGCTTTATTTTAGGGCGTGGCTGGAGGGGTTTGATCCGCTTCCCGCGCCGGATCCGGCGCTTCGCCAGGTTCTCGAGCACACGCCACTGGCCGAATTGCTGGAGGAACTGAAGCGCGACGATCCCGACACCCACGATCGGATCGACCGCTTCAACCCGCGACGGGTGGTTCGCGCCGTCGAGATCCTGCGCCTGGGCGGGTCGGGTCGGCGGACGCGGACCCGGGCCGGCACCCCGGGCGGGGCTTCGGCCTCGGTCGCGGCCTCGGCCGAGCCCGTTTTCGTCCTGCGGCGGGTGGCGGAAGACCTTCGCCGACGAATGGAGACGCGGGTGGATGCGATGTTCGCGCGGGGACTGGTCGAGGAGACGCGGAGCCTGCTCTCCCGAGGACTCGGAGACAATCGGATCGCGCTGCAGGCCATCGGATACCGGCAGGTCGTCGAGCACCTCCGTGGCGAACGCGATCTCGCAGACGCAATCGCCCTGGTGAAGTCGCGGACGTGGCAATACGGACGCCGGCAGATGTCCTGGTTTCGAAGCAAGCCGGGGGTGGTCTGGGTGGACGTGGGGGTTGCGGAGACTCCGGCGGAGGTTGCGGATCGAATTCTCCAAGATCCGGCCGTTCGTGGGATGAATCGGGAAGCGGGAACGGAAGGTGGACTCCCGAGGTAGACTTCTGTCGGCTTCCGGTCTAAACACGACCTGCTCAAACTGAAATCATCTGGAATGAATGCCTCGATCCTCCGCTGGCCTCGGTTCCTCGTGGGTTTATTGACGTCGGCGCTGCTTGCGGGAGTCCCCGCGGTGGCGCAACAACCGGCCCCCGGCGCCAGCGCGCCTCCGCCTGAAAAGAAGCCCGACTTTCCGCCGCACACCGAAGTCCTGAAGGACTACGAGCAGGTGGTTTCGTCGATCGACAAGGCGCCCAGCCTTCTTCAGATCTGGGTTCGGCGGAAAGACAACCAGATGCTGGCGGTTTTCCCTGAAAAGTTCGCCTCGAAGAAGTTCTTCATTGCGCTGACGGTGGCGAGCGGTCAGTCGTACGCCGGGTTGCAGGCGGGCGACATGTATGTCTACTGGCGGCGGAACGACAAGCGGATGGTCCTGATGGCCCCTCAATTGGACATCCGCTCGACGGGAGAGGCTGAGTCGAAGGCCAGCGTTCAGCGATTGTTCACCGACCGCGTGATCGTCGATGTCCCGATTCTCGGATTGGTGCCGGGGCAGGGGCCCATCATCGACATGGACGCCCTTCTGGTCGGCGAGGCGTCGAAGTTCTTTGGCTCGATGGTGAACGGGGCCAAGACCCAGTTGGCGACCGTCAAGACCGCGAAAGCGTTTCCTGGAAACGTGGAGATCGCCTACGAGATCCCGATGGCCAACGGCATCCTGAAGGCCCTCCACTACTCGATCAGCGAGATCTCCCCCAACCCCGGATTCAAGTCGCGCGTGGCGGATGAGCGGGTCGGGTACTTCACCACCAGCTTCGCCGACCTCGGGAAGTACCAGGCCGAACAGAACAAGGTTCGGTACATCAATCGCTGGCACCTCGAGAAGGCGGATCCGAACATCAAGGTCAGCCCGCCGAAGAACCCGATCGTCTTCTACATCGAGTCGACCACGCCGATCCGGTACCGCCGCTGGGTCCGCGAGGGCGTTCTCATGTGGAATCACGCCTTCGAGAAGGTCGGGCTCGCGAACGCCATCGAGGTGTACTACCAGGACGCGGCGACGGGAGCCCACATGGAGAAGGATCCCGAGGATGTGCGCTTCAATTTCGTCCGGTGGCTCAACAACAACGTCGGAACCGCCATCGGCCCCAGCCGGGTGGATCCGCTGACGGGCGAGATCCTCGACGCGGACATCATCCTGACCGACGGCTGGATCCGCCACTACTGGCGGCAGTTCAACGACGTGCTTCCGTCCCTGGCGATGGAAGGCATGAGCCCGGCGACTCTGGCTTGGTTGCAGGGGCGGCCTCAGTGGGATCCGCGCGTTCGGCTGACTCCCCCTTCGAGCCGGGACGCCATGGTCAGCTTCCTCATGGCGCGGGGAGCCCAGGCTTACGGCGGGCACCCGATGGCCAACGTCGATCCGACGCTGGTCGGCGACAACGATTTCGACGGTCTGGTGGGGCGCACGAGCCAGTTCAACGGGCTTTGCCGCGCCGCGGAATGCAAGGCGCTTGACCTCGCCGCGATGCGGTTCGCCTTCGAGTTGATGGCGGAAGTCCTCGAAGCCGACCCGGCGGCCGCGGAGGAACCCAAGGGCGACGACAAGGACAAGAAGGACGGGGCGAAGGAGGAGCCGAAGAAGCCCGATCCGAAGGACCTTCTCGACGGGATTCCGGAGTGGTTCGTGGGACCGCTCATCGCGGAACTCGTCGCGCACGAGGTCGGTCACACCCTGGGCCTGCGCCACAACTTCAAGGCGTCCGGAATCTACACCCTCGAGCAGATCAACGGGGCCGAGGTCAAGGGCAAGAAACCGTTCGCCGGTTCAGTGATGGATTACCTGCCGGTGAACATCCACAACTGGCAGGACAAGGAAAAGCAGGGGGACTACACCATGACCGGCATCGGGCCGTACGATTTCTGGGCGATCGAGTACGGGTATTCGAGCAGCGACAAGCAGGACGATCTGAACGCGATCCTGAAGCGCGCCTCGGAGCCGGAGCTTCAGTACGCCACCGACGAGGACACCCTGGGGCCCGATCCGCTCGCCCGACGCTATGACTTCGCCGCCGACCCGCTCTCCTACGCGCGGCGCCAGATTGAGCTGGCCGAGTTCCACCGGGCGCGGTTGGTCGAAAAATTCGTGAAGGACGGTCAGAGCTGGTCGCGCGCCCGGTACGGTTACGAGATGACCCTCGCGATGCAGACGCGGGCGTTGAGCATGGTTTCAGGCTGGCTGGGTGGCGCGTTGGTCAACCGGGACAGGAAGGGTGATCCGGGGAACCGGGCGCCGATCGAGGTGGTGTCGGCGTTCACCCAGCGGGACGCGCTCAAGTTCCTTCTGGCTTCGGCATTCCGCGACGAGGCGTTCAACCTCACTCCCGAACTGCTCCGACGAATGACCGTCGACAAGTGGTTGGATGACAGTTCGCGGGCATTCGAGGATCCGACCTGGCCCGTCCACGACCGCATCATGGGGATTCAGTCGATGGTTCTGACCCGCCTGCTGAACCCGGGGACCCTCGGCCGCGTCTACGACAACGAATTCGTCACCCCCGCCAACGAGGACGCGGTCACGTTGCCGGAGGTGCTGAAGACCGTGGAAGGGGAGATCTGGTCCGAACTCGACAAGGGTGAAGGCCGGTTCACGGACCGTCAGCCGATGGTTTCGAGCCTGCGGCGCAACCTCCAGCGAGAGTACGTCGAGCGCCTGATCGATCTCAGCATGCCGAGCGCGTGGGGCCAGGCCTCGCACCGGCCGATCGGAAACCTCGCCCTGATGCATCTGAGGGATCTGAGCAGCCGGATCGGGAAGGTCGTGGACGTCCGTAAAGCGGATCTGGACCCCTACACGAAAGCCCACCTCGTCGAAGCGAAACTGCGCATCGACAAGGCCGTGGACGCCGGGTACGTGCTGAACGCCGGTGGCATGGGTGGCGGGCTGCCCTTCATCCTGATCATGGGACAGACCAACGGGGCCGCGGTGCCCAAGTAGGCGAATCTCGGGTACCGCGCACCGTGGGTCCCCGATCTCCACCGGCTGTGGCTGATGACTTCGACGTTGTCCTTCCCCCGCTTGGCAGACGGCCGCAAAAGTGGGAATATGGCCCGCGTGAAAAGTACCATTGAGATAGAGGACGAACTCTATCGCTTGGCGAAATCAACCGCCGCCATTCAAGGAAAGACCGTGAGGCAGTTTGTGGCGGAGGCGCTTGAAGCCAAACTGCGCCCACGTGACACCCGGCGCGAAAGCGAATCGGAACCACTTTGGATGCGAGGTTTCGGGGCATTGAGTGGGCTTTCCCGTGAAAATTCCCGGATCCGGGCCCTGATCGACGAGGAGTTTGAGCGCATCGAACCGGACGACGTCGCGTGATCCTCGACACCAATGCCGTTTCGGCCTGGGCGGAGGGGAATCCCGCCTGTTTCGAGGCCCTCCGCTCGGCCGCACGTCTGGTCATTCCCACGATCGTATTGGGAGAATTCTACTTCGGGATCCGGCAGTCGAGGCATCGAACTCGCTACGAGGATTGGCTGAAAGCCAACCTCCCTCTGGTCGAGATAGCCACCGTCGCCCATGCGACGGCGCAGGCCTACGCGAACATCCGGGTCGAGTTGAGGAAGGCAGGGACTCCCATTCCTGCCAACGACGCCTGGATTGCCGCCCTCGCTCTGCAGCACGAGTTGGCGGTGTTCAGCAACGATGCACACTTTGACCTCGTGTCGGGGCTGTCACGCATTCCCTTCTGACGAGGCTCCAATGATCCCCGCACAGCCGGGTTGGATGACGCTGCTTTCACCGAGTCCCCGGTGGCTGGAGTGGTCCTAAAGCCTCGGCACTTCGATGTGGGGCTCGGTCGCCGGGGGTGGGTTGTGAACGGGGCGGACGACGGTCGGCTTCCGGTCGGGGAAATGCTCGACCAGGAACGCGACCAGGTCGTCGGCCGCGGTCACCGGGTCGGCGTCGTCATGGGGCAGATGAACTCCGGTGACGCGGATCGCGCCGTGGGTGAGAAAACCTTCGAGATCCACGTGGGCCGTGAAGCGGGTGACGGCCGCCGGCGCCACGGAGGACCACATCCGGACATTCGGACGCAGGATCAGGTCGTTCCGGTGGGGAACGAGGGCGCCGTCCCGGCAAAGCCGCTTGAACTCCTCGAGGGTCAGCGTCGCCGCGCCGGGCCATTCCGTGGGCGTGGGTTCCGGCGCCCGTTCGATCCCGTAGAGCTGGGCGTTGATCGTGGAGACGACCGGACGCATGAGCGGGAAGAAGATGACGTCATCGATGTTCTCCTGCTCGGTGAAGATCATCGCCATGCGTTCGATTCCAGGTCCGATCCCGGTCGTCGGCGGAAGCCCGTACTCGAGGCACTCGATGAAATCGAAGTCCAGCGTGTGAAACTTGCCCTCGTCGCGTTCGGCCTCGGAGTAGGAGGACCTCCAGCGTTCGAGCAGCTGCACCGGGTCGTTCTGCTCGCTCCAGTTGTCGCCGCATTCCATGGCGCCGATGAAGATCTCGAACCGTTCCACGTAGCGGGAATCCTCGGCCATGGGCTTGGCGAGGGGCGAGATTTCGACCGGATGCCCAAAGACGAGGGTGGGTTGGATCAGGGTGGGTTCGACCCGGACCTCGAACGCCTTGACCATCGCCTCGCCGATGGTGGGTTGCGGTTCGCCGATGCCGAGGCCCGCGAGGGCGGCATTGGCTTCGTCGGTGGATCCGAGCGCGCTGAAATCGACGCCGGTCACCTCGCGCACGACATCGGCCATGCGCACCCTGCGCCAGGGCGGAGCGAAGTCGACGTCATGACCTTTGACCTTGAAGGTGGTCCTGCCGAAGACCGATGTGGCGACGTGGCGGAAGAGGTCCTCCACCAGCTGCATGTTGTACTCGTAGTTCTCGTAGGCCGTCATGGTCTCGACCATCGAGAATTCAGGATGGTGGGAGCGGTCGATGCCTTCGTTCCGAAAATAGCGTCCGAGGGTGTAGACCTTGTCGTAGCCGGCGGCGATCAGGCGCTTCAGGTAGAGTTCGTGGGAGATGGCCAGGTACATGTCGACGCCGAGGGCGTTGACGTGCGTCTTGAACGGCTTGGCGGTTCCGCCCCCGTACTGGGGTTGGATGACGGGGGTGTTGAACTCCAGGAAGCCGCGGCTGTTCAGGAACTCGCGGAGCGCGGAGGTCATGCGGGCGATCAGGCCAAACCGCTCGCGGACACCGGGTTCGAGCGTCGTGTCGAGGTAACGCTTTCGGAGCACCTGCTCCCGGTCCTTGAGCCCGGACCACTGGTCGGGCAGGGGGCGGATCGCCTTGGTGAGGATTCGGAACCTGGCGACCAGCAGGCTGATCTCGCCGCGCTGGGTCTTCATCACCGTCCCGGTGGCTTCGACGATGTCACCGAGGTCGACGAGGGAAAGTTCGGCGAAACCGAGGGTCCCGGAGGCCTCGTCGGTGGGTGCGACCTGCTGTTTGCGAAGGAAGAACTGGAGGCGCCCGGTCTGGTCCTGGACGTGGGCGAAGGCGATGGCGCCCTGGTTGCGCATGGACATGAGCCGGCCCGCGACGGTCACCTCGGTTCCTTCGAGTCCTGCGAAGTCATTCAGGATGGAAGCCGCGTAGTGGGTTCGTCCGGAACGGGCGGGGTAGGGGTTCAGGCCCTTCTCGCGCATGGCGGTGGCCTTGTCGATGCGGGTCTGGCGGATCTCGGCAAGCGAATTGTTCGACACGGGACGGCTGGAATAGCAGACCTCCGAGCGGCGAATGGAGCAAAAAATGGGTTCGCCGCCCCGACGGTTGGGCGTCTTCTGGCTTGAGTTGTCCGTTGGCAAGGTTAGACACGCGACGTCACTCCGACGCGCCGGTCCGTCCCACTCGCGGTTCCCGTGCGGCGACGGAGGGCGGACGGCCGATCCGAATGAACTCCCAGCAGACGCCCAGCGCCACCGCGGACGGCACGGTTGCCGTCCCGCGTGGGCCCGCGCCATCGCCCTACTCGGCCCGTCTGGCGGGCTCCCGCCAGGAAATCGAAAAGGCGCAGCGCCTCCGTTTCGAAGTTTTCAACCTCGAGATGGACGAGGGGCTCCGGGAATCGTACGCGACGGGTCTCGACCAGGATGTCTTCGATGCGGTGTGCGACCATTTGATCGTCGAGGAGCGGAGCACGGGGATGGTGGTCGGGACGTACCGGCTTCAGACCGGCGCCACGGCCGCGTCCAAGCAGGGGTATTACAGCGAACAGGAGTTCGATTTCAGCCCGTACGAGGCGGCCCGAAGTCGGATCGTCGAACTGGGGCGCGCCTGCGTTCACCTGAACCACCGCAATTTCACCGTGCTGAGCCTCCTCTGGAAAGGGATCGCCAACTACGCCCGCGAGCGCGCCGGCCGGTATCTGATCGGGTGCAGTTCGCTCACCTCCCAGGACCCCGGGGACGGCGTGGCGATGTACCACCAGCTCTCCAAGAGCCACCTGGCTGAACCGATATGGCGAACGGTTCCGCAAGCTTCCTTTGTCTGCCCGGACGCCGAACCGACCGATCCGCCACCCCGCATCCCCAAGCTCCTGGCGGCCTATCTGGCCATTGGTGCCCGGATCTGCGGCCCTCCGGCGATCGACCGCGAGTTCAAGACGATCGATTTCCTGACGATCATGGATCTTCAGACGCTCCCGCCCCACGTGGTCCAGCGGTACCTGAGCTGATGGGGCGGGTCGTCGGCCGTCCGCCGGCCCGCCGGCCCGAGGGCTTCCGATCGATCGGACAACGCCGAACCGGCCCGGCCGGTGGCGTGGACGGCTTTTCGAGCGTCGAGGTGGATCCGTTCCGTTCGGGGGACAGGCTCATTTCATGAATCGAAGATCCTTTCTCGCACGTTCCGCCGTGGCGTTGGCCGCGACTCCGTTGGCCCTTGCCGACGACGCGGCGGCGCCGCTTCGCGCGGCGGTCATCGGTCACACCGGCCGCGGCGACTACGGGCACGCCATGGACGCGGTTTTTCGGGGCCGGCCGGGTGTTGAACTGCTCGCGGTCGCGGATCCCCATCCGGAAGGCCGGGCGAGCGCCGCGAAGCGGATTGGGGCCCCGAGGTCGTATGCGGACTACCGCGAGATGCTGGAGCGCGAGCGTCCGCAGGTCGTGAGCATCGCGATGCGGCACGCCGACCAGCATGCGGAGATCGGGCTGGCCTGCCTCCGGGCCGGAGCCCACGTGTACCTGGAGAAACCCATCGCGCGAACACCCGCCGAAGCCGACGCCCTCATCGCCGAAGCCCGCCGGAACCGGCTGAAGGTGGCCGTCGCGCATACGATGCGGATGATGCCCCAGGTGGTGAACCTCAGGACGGCCGTCGCCGACGGGTTGATCGGCGATCTCCGGGAACTTCGGGCCTGGGGCAAGCAGGATCAGCGTGCCGGCGGTGAGGACATGATGGTTCTTGGAACCCACCTCTTCGATCTGATGCGGATGTTCGCGGGAAACCCGGAATCCGTTTCGGCTCGGGTTCTGGATCATGGGAGGCTCATCACGCGCGCCGACCGGCGACAGGTGAAGGACAACGTGGGATGGCTCGCTGGGGATCAGGTTTCGGCGGCCATTCAATTCGGGGACGGTGTGCAGGGGACCTTCACCAGCGATGGGCGCCTTCGCGAAACCGTCGGGCATTGGGGGCTCGAGTTGGTGGGAAGCCGGGGCGCGGCGCGGATCAATTGCGATCTCGCTCCCAACGTCTTTGTCCGAAGCTCCACGGGCTGGTCGTCCGCAGGCCGCGCCGACACCTGGCGACCGTTGGACCCGTCGCTGGCGAAGTCGCCTCCGGATCATCAGTTGGCGCCGGTCGCCGACTGGCTCGCCGCCGTTCGGAACGATACGGAACCGGAATGCAGCGCCCTCAATGCCGCCTGGGCGGTGGAGATGGTCATGGCGGTCTACACATCGTCCCTGACCGGTTCCCGGGTGACGATTCCGCTCCCGGATCGGACCCATCCCCTCGGGGGATAGGCCCGTCACAGATGGATTGAATAATTCCCTTGGCACCCGGGAAGGCTTCTCCCCCAATTCCGCCCGACGCGACGCGAATCCGATGAGAGAAATCGTTCCACCGCCGGCCCCCATCGTGCGGAACCAGTACGCCGAGATCCGGGAATTGTTCAACCGTTACGTCGTCCCCAGTTACGGGCGATTCGAACTGGCCCTGAGCCGCGGCCAGGGCAGTTACGTGTGGGACGTGGGCGGCCGCCGTTACCTCGATCTGGGGAGCGGCATCGCGGTCTGCTCCCTGGGACATGCGCATCCGGCGATCACCGAGGCGCTCACCGAACAGTCGCAACGGCTCGTCCACGTCTCCAACCTCTACTACCACGAACTCCAGGGGCGCCTCGCGGAGCGGATCGTGCGGTATCTCGCGCCCGGCAAGGTCTTCTTCTCCAATTCCGGCGCCGAAGCCAACGAAGGCCTGTACAAGCTCGCCCGGAAGTTCGGCCATGATGAGGGGCGCTACGAAGTCCTGACGGCCACGAATTCGTTTCATGGACGGACCCTCGCGGGGATTTCCGCCACCGGTCAGGCCAAGGTGAAACAGGGTTTCGAGCCCGCGGTGCCCGGGTTTCGGCAGGTGCCGTACAACGATCTTCAGGCGATGCGGGACGCGCTTTCGCCCGCGACCGCCGCCATCCTCATCGAGGGGATCCAGGGCGAGGGCGGAATCACCCCCGCCGACCCGTCCTACCTCCGGGAGCTTCGGCGGTTGTGCGATGAGAAGCGATTGCTGCTCATGATGGACGCGGTCCAGTGCGGGCACTTCCGATCCGGCCGGTACCAGAGTTTCCAGCGGATTCTTGGGGACACCCCCGAAGGGCTGGGAGACTTCCTGCCCGACGCGGTTTCCATGGCCAAGTCCATGGGCGGCGGTTTCCCCATCGGCGCTTTCTGGGTGCGCGAAGAGGCGCATGGCGTCCGGTTGTGCGATGTGCTGGGACCCGGGACCCATGCGACGACCTTCGGCGGAACCCCCTTGGGCTGCGCGGTCGCGCTGAGCGTCTTCGATGTCGTCGAAGCGGATGGGTTGGAGGCGCACGTGCGCGAACTCGGCGATTCGATGCGCGGCGAGTTGGAGCGGATTGCCCGGCAATACCCCGGGGTCGTGAAGAGCGTCCGCGGCATGGGATTCATGATGGGGATCGAATTGAGGCCCCGCGAACAGATCGCGACCCTCGAACGAAGCAACCTCCCGGCGTCCACCCAGGTCGTGAATCGCCTTCAGGAGGCGGGCGTCCTGGTGATCCCGAGCGGTCAGAACGTCATCCGGCTGCTCCCACCCCTGAATCTCACCCGTGCCCAGGCGGACGAAGGGATTCTCGCGTTGGAGCGCGTCGTTCGGGATCTCGCCGACGGTCCGGGCTGACTTGTTTTCATCGCTCCACGCCGACGCGGGCGTCGGTCCGCGGCATCCCGGCGTTGGAACGTCATCAGCGCAGGCTGACGTCGCCGGGATTGGGTCACGCGCGAAGCCAGACCGTCGCTTCGGCGACGCTCCATTGGAATTTGCGCGCGTGCTCCCGGATCACGAACGGGAGGTCCAACCGTCGAACCCGGCGGAATTCACCCGCCAAATGATCCGCCAGGACGTCGGTGGCGCGTTGACCCTCCCGGGCGAGCCACTCGGAACGCGGGGTGTGCTCTTCGAGCCAGGTGTAGGGCGACGTCAGCACGAGATGGCCGCCCGGGTGGACGAGCCCCGCGAACCCCGCCAGCAGGCGGGCCGGTTCGGGAACCCTGTCGAGGAGATTCGCGGCGTGGACGAGATCGAAGGTCCCGAGATCGGGGCGCAAGCGGAGGGCGTCGCCCACTTCGAATCGGATCCGGTCGGGGCGCGCGCCGGGCGGACGCCGCGCCACGAGCGACGCGGTGAGTTCGCCTTCGAGCGCGGCCTTGTACGCGAGTTCGCCTGAGGTCTGGAGGTGGCGCGCCGCGTCGATGAACCGTTCGGAGGCGTCGATCCCGATCACTTCCTCCGCCCAGCGGGACAGTTCGAAAGCCGAACGCCCAACGGCGCAACCGAGGTCCAGTGCCCTCCGGCAGCGGGCGAGGATTTGCGGGTCCAAGGTCGACTCCACGGTTCGCACCGCGAAGTCGGTGGCGTCCCGCGGGCCGAAGTCCCAGGGCATCTGCTCCTCGGTGGGAGCGAAGTGGAAGAGGAGGTACTCCGCGACCGCGCGGTCCGTGTCGTAGAAGTTGGAGGACACGGGCGGGATCAGACGGCGAGGGCCGCGCGGAGGTGTTCCGCCGGGCGGTAGTTCTCGATCACGACCGTGACACGCCCGTCGCGGATCATCCGGGCCTGGGTCACGGCGATTTCCGGCGTCTTGTGGGGCGCGAAGAGGATGTCGTCGTGCGTGGCGTTCATCGCGGTCTTGAACTTGTCGGGCGTCAGATGGCCGCCCAGGTGGTCGCTCCGGCCGGTCGCGACATGGAGCGTTCCAAGGACCTTCTCGTCCTGGATGTCCCTTCCGGAAGGGGGAAGGACCTGGGTTCCGAATCCCAATTCGCCGAGTTCGCCCGTCATGGGGTCCTTGGTCAGCTTGGCGTTGTGCTCGTCGACGGTGGACTGCCGGCCCGAGATGAGGGACGCCTTTTGGATGCGACCGCCGTCGACGTGCATCAGGCCGAGCGTGCCATCCTTGTAGAGCATCGGGAACTGGCCCGAGGCGTTCGTCGGAACAAAGTAGACTTCCCCGGCGGGAAGGTTCGCGACGTCGGGCTTCCCGCCACGGCACAGGCCGTGGCTTTTCTGGGCCTCCTGCCCGCCGGTTTCGAGGCGCAGCGTCAACTTCCGGCCGCCGACGCCGAAATCGATCTCGAACGCCTCCGCCCGGGTCAGCGCCTTGCGCAGCTTCTCCGCCTGCGCGCTGACCTGGTTGTAGTCCACGGCCAGGCCGGTCCGGAGGATGATCTCGTTGACGCCGTGCAGCGTCGCGCCGCGGAATCCGTACTTCTTCGCGAAGGCGGTCAGCGGGGCCGTCGCCGAGAACGTCGAGATGCAGAGGATGATCTGGTAATTCGGGTAGACATCGCGTTCTAGGCTGAGCTCGCGTCCGTCCGGGGCGACGCAACGGTCGGGAAGGTCCAGATTGCTTCCACCCGTGACGGCGTAGGCGAAGAGGTCGCCGCCGGTCAGTCCCAGTTCGGCGAGAACACCGTCGTGCAGTCCGCGGTGGAACACGTCGTGCGCGTGGCGTTGGATGGTGAATTCCGGCTGCTTCAGGAAGGCGAAGTCGCGGACCCCGGAAGGGTCCGGAAGGTCGATCAGGATCGCGATGCGTTCGCCTGGTTTCGGCTCGAACACGGTCGAAAGCAGGCGGCTCAGGCTGAACGGCGGGAATTCGGGATATTTGTCCATCGTTGCGAGGGTAAAGAACCGGCCGGGGCCGTGCGGCCCGACCCGGAAGTGCGGGCAAACTAGCGCGAGGACGGGTAGGTGCCAAACGATGAATTCCGGCGCATGCTGGCGCATGCACACGGCTCGAGTCGGAAGCGCGGA
>JBFWOK010000049.1:0-39378 GCA_050250555.1 Limisphaerales bacterium | reverse complement strand
GCGTATCTGCGATGTCGGGTGAGGTATTTCTGCGATGGGGCGGTGTTCGGGGGGAGGGAATTCGTGGAGGGGATCTACGGGGCGTACCGGAGCCGGTTTGGAGGGAAGCGAACGACGGGAGCGCGGGCGATGAGGGGCTTGGAGAAGCCCGGGTTGTTCACGCTGCGCGCCCTGCGGGTTGGAGTGTTCGGCCCGGCGGGCGGGTGAGGACGTGGCCGACGGATGGACGGGAGATCCCTGGCTGGGACCGGGCCGCAGCAAACCCAAGTTCCGGACCACACAACTCATCGTTGCTCCGGCACGATCTCCAAGGTCCCGTCGTCCGTCATTCGTTTGATCTCGGCCGTGTAGCCCTGCCGAAAGTTCGGATACTTCAGTCGGTACCCCAGTTCCATCGTCAGCCTTCGGTTCGAGACCTTGCAGTTGGCGAGTTCGGGCCGACGGTCCGGGTCGGTCTCCTCGGGGCCATTCGGCGGCATCCATTTCCCGAGAGTCTCCGCCAGCCACGAGAAGAATTGCGTCTCCCGGATCGGTTCGTCGTCGACCGCGTTGTACACCTCGCCGACGCGGCCATTCTTCAGCGCCGCCAGGATCACGCCCACCGCATCGTCCCGATGGATCATGTTCAGGTGCCTCTGGCCCTGTCCCGGGATCTTCAATCGATTTTTCGCGAACTCCTCCACGAAACGTTCCCGCCCCGGTCCATAAATGTCCCCAAGGCGCAGGATGACCGGGGACACCGCCCGACCCGCGGCTCCCAGAAGCCACCTTTCTGCCTCCACCCAGACTTTGGCCCGCTCTCCCTCCGGATCCGTCACGCTGGTTTCCTTGACCAAGGACCCGTCCCTCTGTCCGTACACGGACTTGCTCCCGGCGAACACAAACCGCTTCGGCGGGTCCTTCGCCAAGTCCCCCGCCAACCGCGCCAATCCTCCCATCAGCAAGGCCCGAATCGTCGACGCCGAAGCCGCGTCCCCCGCCGACGCGGCGAACACCACTCCGTCAAACCGTCCCTCCGGAACCGCGAAATCCCCGGCTGTAATGTCCCCGATCACCGGCTCCATTCCCGCCAACCGGATGGCCTCCGCACCTTCGGGCGAACGGCGGATTCCCACCACCTCATGGCCCTGCCGAACCAGTTCCACACCCACCGGCAGTCCGACGTACCCGCATCCGACGATCAGAAAGCGCATGCGCGAACCCTCGCAGGCGATCCGGTCAAACGCCAACCCCGCTTGCCCGAATCTTACGGATCGCTACGGTGCCCACCGTCGTCCGGCCTGAAATTGAAATGAACCACCCCCGTCCCAAAACGAGACCCCTTCGCCCCGCTCATTCCCGACGACGTCCCACCCCCGGGATCCTCCCACTCCTTCCAATCCTCTTCGCCCTCTTCGGGACGATCCCACTCGCCGCCCCCGCGGACTGGCCCACCCACCGGGCCAACGCCGGTCGGACCGGATTCACGCCATCCCAGCTCGCCTTTCCCCTCCATCCCGCCTGGAAAAGGGACCTCCTGCGACCCAGCCCCGCGTGGAGCCCGCCCGCCCGGAGGAGTTACTGGCAACGCCTCGAACATCTCAGCGCCCGCGTCGCCGAAGATCACGCATTCGTCCCTGTCATCAGCGGCGGCGCCATTCTGTGCGCCTCGTCTTCGGACGACCATGTCCGCTGTTTCGAAGCGACGTCGGGCAGGCTTCGCTGGATATTCCCAACCGACGGACCCGTCCGCTACGCCCCCGCCGTCGCCGGCAACCTCGCTTGCTTCGGCAGCGACGACGGCTCGATCTACGCGGTGCGTCTTGACGACGGATCCCTCGCGTGGCGGTCCCGTCCCGGTCCGGAGGACCGGCGCATTCCGGGAAATGAACGTCTCATCTCCGCCTGGCCGGTCCGGTCCGGTCTGCTCGTCGACGGCGATGTCGTGTTCGCGACCGCGGGGCTTTATCCCCAGCAGGGCGCCTTCGCGTGCGCGTTGAATCTCGGCGATGGCTCCGTTCGATGGCGGCGAAATCTCGACGTCTCTCCGGAAGGATATCTTCTCGCCACCGGAAACCTCCTCGTGGTCCCCACGGGCCGCGCCTCACCCATCGGGCTCGACCGTGAAACGGGCACTCCGCGCCGGACATTTGACACCGGCGGCGGCACGTACGCGGTCGCGTCCCAGGAAGAGATCTTCGGCGGCCCTGGCAATGACGGAACCCTCACCGCCGTTGGAACCCAGTCCAGCCAGCGACTCCTCACCGTGCGCGGACGCAACCTCGTCGCCGACGGCCCCCGCATCCACCTGCTCGAAGGCGGCCGACTCCGGACCATCGATCGCGCCCGACAGGCCGCGGTCCAACGACGCATCCGGGACATCGAGAACCGCCTGCGCGCCCTCCAGGCGGATTCAAAATCCCGACCTGGACCTGAAACCCACTCGGAGACGGTCCGGACGGAGATCAGCACCCTGGGGGATCAACTCGCCACGGAACGCCGCCACCTCGACGCCTGCGAACTGTGGGCCGTCCCCTGCCCGGATGACCTCGCCCTGATCGGCACGCGGAACGCGCTCATCGCGGGCGGAACGAATCGTGTCGTCGCTTTCGCCGCCGCCGACGGCAGGCGTCTTTGGGAGTCCGAAGTCGACGGTCGCGCTCTCGCCCTCGCCGCGTCCGATGGACTCCTCGTCGTGACGACCGATTCCGGGGTCCTCCAAATCTTCCGGGAAACGACGAGTGAACCGGCGAAGCCCTCCCTCCGTTCGGACCCGACCACACAGCGATCGCGCCCGTCTCCGTCCCTCCCTTCCGCCTCATCAGTCACGACCCGCTTCGCGTCGCTTCTCCAGGACCTGGCTTCCGCGCGCGGCTACGCCCTCGTCGCAGGTCTCGGATCGGGTGAACTCATCGAGCGACTCCTCGCCCAAACCGATTTCCAGATCGTCGCGATCGACTCCGAACCCGGTCGGGTGGCGAGAGCCCGAACGGAATGGCTCGATCGCGGCCTCTACGGCACCCGGATCACCGCTCACCTCGTCCCGGCCGGAACGCTTCCCTTCACCGACTACTTCGCGAATCTCGTCATCGCCGAGGCCGCCCTTGAAGGTCGTGGATCCATCGCCTGGCCCAAGGACGAACTCCACCGCATCACCCGTCCTTTCGGCGGGCTGCTCTGGATCGATCCCGGGGCCGCCCCCACGGCCCGCGGCCCGCTCGAAGGCGCCGGCGAATGGACCCATCAGTTCGGCAACACGGCCAACACCGCGAGAAGCGGCGACCGCCGAATCTCTCCGAACTTCGAACTCCAATGGTTCGGCGGTCCCGGTCCCGACCAGATGGTGGACCGACACCTTCGCGGCCCCGCCCCCCTCGCGACGGACGGACTGCTCCTGGTCCCCGGCGAGAACCGAATCCTCGCCGTCGACGCCTACAATGGAACGGTCCGATGGCAGCGCGATTTGCCGGGCTCCCAGCGTTACACCATGCCCTACGACGCGGGCTACCTTTCCCTGGACGGCTCCCGCCTGGCGGCCGCCGTCCGGGACGCCTGCTGGATCCTCGACACCGGGACCGGACGCCTGGTTCATCAATGGCCGGTTCCGCAACCGTCGGGCGTCACGACCGCGGTTCATTGGGGATACACCGCGCTTCTCGGCAACCGACTCTTCGGAACAGCGCAAAAGGCGTCGGCTTCGCGAACCCACCCGAGCTACGAACAGATCGACGTCGACTACAACAACGACCAACCCCTCGTCACGGGGCATTCATTTTTTCAAATGGACGTCGAGACGGGGCGCACGATCTGGCACCGCCATCGCGGAGTGCTCCTCAACACCTCGCTGACCCTTGCGGAGAACAACCTCGTTCTCGTCGAAGCCCGCGATCCGGATCTTCACCGCCACGCCACCGGCCGAATCCCGTTGAACCGCCTCCTGACCGGCGATCCGTGGATCGTCGCCATCGACACCCGGACCGGGGAAACTGCCTGGGAGCGTCCCCTCGATGGACCGCTGGTCAACTCCCGGAATGTCCTTTACGTCGCCTGCTCCGGGGATCATCTGATTCTTCTCGGCTCCCACCGCGACGCATCGAACGACACCCGCTACAACGTCGAATCGCGACGTCTCTCGGATGGATCGGTGCGTTGGCGCGCCGACCATCTCGCCCGCGTTCCCGGAGAATTCACCCACGGGGAGCAGGTGCATCATCCGGTTCTCCTCGATGACCTCCTCGTCGCGGAGCCCGCCGTCTACGAACTCGCCACCGGCCGTCGACTCACGGACCACGGCGGTGCCCAGCCCTGGAATCTCGTCCGCCCAGGCCACAGTTGCGGCACCCTCAGCGCGGCGGGCTCGTGTCTCTTCTTCCGAGCCGGGAATCCCACCGTTCTCGATCTCCAGGCGAACATCCGGTCCGGCCAGGCCGCCACCAAGCTGTCGCCATCCCGCACCGGGTGCTGGATCAACATGATCCCCGCGGGCGGCTTGCTTCTCATTCCCGAGGCAAGCGCCGGTTGCGTCTGTCAGTTCTCCCTGCAAACCTCCATGGCGTTCCTCCCGAAGCTCCCATGACACCCCGGCTTCCAGGCCTTGTCCGCGTTGTCCGCCTCGTTCGCCTCGCCGTGGCCCTCGGACTCGGCCCCGGTCTTCCCTTCGCCGTCCTCGCCCTTGAACCGCCGCCGGATGCGCACCTGCATTGGGCCTATCAACCCGTCCGGCCCGCCCAACCTCCCGCCGTTCGCGACACCCTCTGGCCTCGCAACGAAATCGACCACTTCATCCTCGCCCGCCTGGAAGCGGACGGAGCCACACCCAATCCGCCCGCGGACGCGCGCACCCTGATCCGGCGCCTTTCCCAGACGCTGACCGGGCTGCCTCCAACCTACGAGGAGGTCCGGGCTTTCGCCGCGGAAGCCCAACCTTCCGGGACATCATCCCCGACCGGTGCCGATCCCGCCGCCGTCTCCCGTCTGATCCAACGGCTCCTCGACAGCCCCCACTACGGCGAACGATGGGGCCGCCACTGGCTCGACATCGCCCGCTATTCCGACACGAAGGGCTACGTGTACGCCCGCGAGGAGCGCTTCTTCGTTCACGCTCCGACCTACCGCGACTGGGTCGTCCAGGCCTTCAACCAGGACATGCCCTACGATCGCTTCCTTCTCCTTCAGATCGCCGCCGACCAACTCGTTCCACCCGACTCGACCGACCTTGCCGCCATGGGTTTCCTCACGGGAGGTCGACGATTCCTCGGCGTCACGCATGACATCATCGACGACCGCATCGATGTGGTCACCCGCGGCACGCTGGGACTCACGGTGCAGTGCGCGCGCTGCCACAATCACAAGTACGATCCCGTCCCGATCGAGGACTACTACTCGCTCTACGGCGTCTTTCGCGGCTCCGACGTTCGCCTCGTTCCGCTTGAACAACCTTCGGACGGGGAACTCGACAAACGCCGCAAGGCCTTCGACGAGGCGTACGCCAAGCATCGGAAAGACGCCAACGACCGCCTGCGATCGCGCATCGCCGAGTACCTCGTCGCGCAACTCGAGCTCCACAAGTATCCGGAGGAAGGCTTCGACCAGATCCTGAGCGCCGACGACATCATCCCCACCTCGGTTCGGCGCTGGCGCGACTACCTGCTCACCCACGACGACCCGTCGCACCCGATCCTCGGCCCGTGGAACGCGCTCGTGACCCTTGATGAAGAAGGCTTTTCGGAGCGTGCTCGGAAAACACTCGAACCCCTCCGAGCCAACCCCGCGCTCAACCCGCTCGTGGCGGAGGCGTTCGACGTGGCTCCCAAGTCGATGCGCGATGTCGCCGCGACCTTCGGCGCCGTGTTCGCCCAGGCGGAATCGAATCCGGATCTGCCAGGAGCCGCCGCCCTGCGCGATTTCCTCACGGATCCCGAATCGCCCGCGCTCGTCCCGGACACCGGCATGGTCAACACCGAGGGATACTTCCCCACGACGATCACCGAGGAACTCTGGAAGCTCCAGGGCGACGTCGACCGCCGTCTGATCGAGCTCGGCACCCCCGCGGCCCTCGTCCTGACCGAACGCCCGCGGGAACCCGACCCCCATGTCTTCGTCCGCGGCAGTCCTTCGCGCCTCGGCGACGCGGTCCCCCGGCGGTTCCTCGAAGTCCTGGCCCGGGAGAATCGGGTTCCGTTCCAAAAAGGCAGCGGCCGGCTGGAACTCGCCCGCGCCATCGTGGACCCGGCCAATCCGCTCACCGCCCGGGTTCTCGTGAACCGAATCTGGCAACACCACTTCGGCACCGGCCTGGTACCCACGGCGAGCGACTTCGGGCTCCGCGCCCAGGCGCCCTCGAATCCCGAATTGCTGGACTGGCTCGCCCGCCGGTTCATCGACGAAGGCTGGAGCATCAAGGCAATCCACCGCCTTATCCTGTCCAGCGCCACGTTCCAGCAGTCCTCCCCGGTACCCTTCCGGCGCCTTGACTTCGAACAACTCCGGGATGCCATGCTCGCCGTCAGCGGCGAACTCGACCCCACCGTCGGGGGCCGTCCCAAACCGCTTCTCGATCCGTCCCACGTCCGCCGGACCCTTTACGCACTGGTCGACCGCCAATTTCTCCCCGGGACGTTCCGCACGTTCGACTTCGCCAATCCCGATATTCATGTCGCCGTCCGCCACGAAACCACCGTGCCGCAGCAGGCGTTGTTTTTCCTGAACGGCAAGTTCGCCGCCGCCCGCGCCACCGCCCTCGCCGCGTCCATCGCGCGTTCACCCACGCCGCCCGAAGCGAAGGTCCGCGAACTCCATCGCGCCATCTACCAACGCGATCCCACCGAGCAGGAATGCCGGGTCGCCCTCCGCTTCATCGACGCCGCGACAGCCTCCGCCAGCGAACTCCCTCCCCCAGAACCCGTCCGAGTCACCCCGTGGTCCTACGGCACCGGCGAGGTCGACCCCGAAACGAAGTCCGTGAAGGGCTTCCGCCCGCTCCCCCACTTCACCGGCACGGCGTGGCAGGGTTCCGAAGCCTGGCCCGGCGGCGACACCGGCTGGGCCCAACTCACCGCCTCGGGCGGCCACCCGGGGAACACCCTCGCCCACGCGTGCGTCCGCCGATGGACCGCGCCAGCCGACCTCACGGTCTCGATCTCGGGAACGCTCCGCCACGATCCGGAAGCCGGCGACGGAATCCGCGCGTTCGTGATCTCCAGCCGCCAGGGCGAACTCCGGGCCGTCACAGCGCACCATTCCAAGACGGAGGTCGCCGTGGAATCCGTCGAACTGAAACAAGGGGACACGCTCGATTTCGTGGTCGACATCGAAACGGTGCTCAATTCGGACCAGTTCCTCTGGGCGCCCGTCGTGGCGACCGCGGACCAACGGTGGAACGCCAAGGAGGATTTCACGGGTCCCAAGCCCGCCCTCATCCGCCTCGAACCCTGGGAGCAGTACGCCCAGGTCCTGCTGCTCGCGAACGAATTCGCCTTCATCGACTGACGATCATGACCCACCTCTTTCGTCCCCCATTCAGTCGGCGCGACTTCCTGCAACGCTGCGGCATGGGTCTCGCCACGCTGGCCCTGCCTTCCCTGGCGGGCGCCTCGT
The DNA here is from genome assembly GCA_050250555.1 of Limisphaerales bacterium. GTDB lineage: Bacteria > Verrucomicrobiota > Verrucomicrobiia > Limisphaerales > CAIMTB01 > CAIMTB01. Next base: position 31,803 of record JBFWOK010000049.1, on the reverse strand, counting down.
CGCCCACAACCGGCGAGGCTGCCGAATCGGCACTCGCCATGCGCCCGCCGCACTTCGCCCCCAAAGCGAGGCGCATCGTCCACTTCTTCCTCAATGGCGGGCCGTCGCATGTCGACACGTTCGACCCCAAACCCGCTCTCACCCGGTACGCCGGCAAACTCATGCCGTCGGAGAACCTCCGCACCGAGCGAAAGACGGGCGTCGCCTTTCCCTCCCCGTTCACGTTCTCCCGATACGGCCAAGGCGGCCTGGAAATCAGCGATCTCTTCGCCAAGACGGCGGCCCACGCCGACGACATCGCCGTGATCCGCTCGATGGTCGCCCAGGTCCCCAATCACGAGCCGTCCCTGATGCTGATGAACTGCGGGGACAGCGTGCAGGCCCGGCCCAGCCTCGGGTCGTGGGTTCTCTACGGCCTGGGCGCCGAAAACCAGAACCTCCCCGGCTTCGTCGCCATGTGCCCCGGCGGCCTTCCGATCAAGGATTCGGAGAACTGGCAGGCCGGCTTCCTGCCCGGCGTTTTCCAGGGAACCTTCGTCGACCCCCAGTTCCGCGAAGTCGACAAACTGATCGAAAACATCCGAAGCCCCCACGCCACGGCCGCCATGCAGCGGCGCCAACTGGATCTGCTCCGTGAATTGAACCTCGACCACCAGCGCGCCCGCGGCGGTGATTCGCGCCTCGAAGCCCGCCTGGAATCGTTCGAACTCGCCTTCCGAATGCAGCTCGAGGCCTCCGACGCCTTCGATCTCTCGCGAGAAAGCGAGGCGACCCGCGCGATGTACGGCGATCACGTCCACGGCCGGCAGACGCTCATCGCCCGGCGCCTTCTGGAACGGGGTGTCCGCGTGGTCCAACTCTGGCACGGCGCCGGCCAACCCTGGGACCATCACGACAACATCGAAGCCAACATCCGGAAGAATTCGGCCGAGATCGACGGACCCATCGCCGCCTTCATCACCGATCTGAAACAACGCGGCCTCTTCGAGGACACCCTCATCCTCTGGGGCGGCGAGTTCGGCCGGACGCCGTCCGTCGAACTCGGCGCCGAAGGGAAATCAAAGCTCGGCCGCGACCACAATCACTGGGGCTTCAGCGTCTGGATGGCCGGCGGCGGCATCCGGGGAGGCCGAAGCTACGGCGCGACCGACGACTTCGGCTTCCGCGCAGTCGAGAACCGCACGAGCGTGCACGACCTCCATGCGACGCTCCTGCACTGCCTCGGCTTCGACCACGAACGCCTGACCTACCGACACGCCGGCCGGGACTTTCGCCTGACCGACGTGTCGGGTGAGGTCATTCGCGAGATCGTGGCCTGAACCCAAGCCAACCAACTCACGGCTTCCGCAGGCGGAAATACCGCGCCCCGGGACCGGCATCGACCGTGACCGTGTTCTGGTCGCCGACGACAACCACCGCGCCGGACTCAAGGGTCCACGAAGCCGTCGGAAGGGCCGCGGCCGATTCCAACACATACCCCGCCGACGCCACCGGCCACGACAGGACCACCCTTGCCCCGTTCCTGCTGATCGCGAGCGAGGCGCCGGAACCACCGCCGCCAAGGAGCAATCGATCGAGGTCCGCCTCCGAGTAGTCCTTTTCCAGATCCGGATTCGTGGCGAACAGGAACAAGTCAATCGTCGTTCCGCCTTCACGGTAGGAAACGGTCCAGTTCAACGGCTTTCCGAGCATCTCCTCCGTCACCTCGTATTTGAAGTGGACCCTGGGCTCGCCCTGCGACTCGGGAACCAAGAACTGGCTCGAAATCAGCGCGTTCCAGTGGAAGTTCCCCTCCCAGAACGCGCGTCCCGCCTCGTCCCCGGCCGACATGTTCACCCGCTCGTCGCTCCCCGGCTCCTGCAGGTAGAGATACCCGGCGTCCGCGCAACAGCCCTCCGCGTACCCGCCCCGATCGCTCAACGGCCAGTCCGTCTGCGGATCCTTTCCGAAGTCCGGCGGAACAAAGAACGAATCCTCGTTCAGGTAGTGCGTCTCGTTGCCGCCGTTCTCGTACATCGTGAACCGCATGTAGAGGTAGTACGTCCCCGGCTTCGAGAACTGCACCTTGTACGTCACCTTGTCGATGTGCTGCGAAAAGACCGTCTGCGTCCACAGCGCGCCGTTCCCGGACGCCGTCGTGTTCGCTCCCAACACCGGATTGTCCAGAAAGCTCTTCACCGTGTCGGTGTTGTCCACTTTCGCGAATCCCACGTCCGTCGCCTCGTTCGACTTCGCATCATAATCCTCGCCTTCCAGCACGAGATACGACCAAGCCGTGTCGCCGGTTCCGACCATGTTGCCCGGGTCCTGCACCGTCACGTCGTCCGAGGCCGGCACCAGAAGCTGGTCGAGCTCGGCCTCCGAGTAGTTCTTTTCCAGGTCGGGGCTCGTGCTGAACAGGAACAAGTCGATCGTCGTTCCGCCTTCACGGTACGAGACGGTCCACTCCAACGGCTTGCCCAACATCTCCTCCGTCACCTCATACTTGAAATGGACCCTGGGCTCGCCCTGCGTTTCGGGAACCAAAAACTGGCTCGAAATCAGCGCGTTCCAGTGGAAGTTCCCCTCCCAGAACGCGCGTCCCGCCTCGTCCCCGGCCGACATGTTCACCCGCTCGTCGCTCCCCGGCTCCTGCAGGTAGAGATACCCGGCGTCCGCGCAGCAGCCCTCCGCGTACCCGCCCCGATCGCTCAACGGCCAGTCCGTCGCCGGATCCTTTCCGAAGTCCGGCGGAACAAAGAACGAATCCTCGTTCAGGTAGTGCGTCTCGTTGCCGCCGTTCTCGTACATCGTGAACCGCATATAGAGGTAGTACGTCCCCGCCTTCGAGAACTGCACCTTGTACGTCACCTTGTCGATGTGCTGCGAAAAGACCGTCTGCGTCCACAGCGCGCCGTTCCCGGACGCCGTCGTGTTCGGACCCAGCACCGGGTTCCCCAGGAAGCTCTTCACCGTGTCGGTGTTGTCCACTTTCGCGAATCCCACGTCCGCCGCCTCATTCGACTTGGTCGCGTAACTCTCCCCCTCGACCACCAGGTAAGACCAGGCGTCGGCACCCGTCCCAACCACATTCCCGGGGTCCTGCACGGTCACCTTGTTGGCACCGGGAACGAGCATCTGGTCCAGGGCGGCCTCGGAGTAGTTCTTCTCCAGGTCGGGGCTCGTGCTGAACAGGAACAGGTCGATCGTCGTTCCGCCTTCGCGATAGGAAACCGTCCATTCCAACGGCTTGCCCACCATCTCCTCCGTCACCACGTACTTGAAATGGACCCTGGGCTCGCCCTGCGTTTCGGGAACCAAAAACTGGCTCGAAATCAGCGCGTTCCAGTGGAAGTTCCCCTCCCAGAACGCGCGTCCCGCCTCGTCCCCGGCCGACATGTTCACCCGCTCGTCGCTCCCCGGCTCCTGCAGGTAGAGATACCCGGCGTCCGCGCAACAACCCTCCGCGTACCCGCCCCGATCGCTCAACGGCCAGTCCGTCTGCGGATCCTTCCCGAAGTCCGGCGGAACAAAGAACGAATCCTCGTTCAGGTAGTGCGTCTCGTTGCCGCCGTTCTCGTACATCGTGAACCGCATGTAGAGGTAGTACGTCCCCGCCTTCGAGAACTGCACCTTGTACGTCACCTTGTCGATGTGCTGCGAAAAGACCGTCTGCGTCCACAGCGCGCCGTTCCCGGACGCCGTCGTGTCCGGACCCAGCACCGGATTGCCCAGGAAGCTCATCACCGTGTCGGTGTTGTCGACCTTCGCGAATCCGACGTCCGTCGCCTCGTTGGACTTCGTCTCAAAGCTCTCGCCCTCGACGATCAGATAGGACCACGCGTCGGCCCCGCTGCCGATCGTGTTTCCGGGATCCTGGATTGTCGTCGCCGCCCGCCCCGCCGGGATCCCGAGGGACCCGGCCGTCGCAACCACCATTAGGGTCGACAGAAGTTTCTTCATGAGGGTGTCCTTTTCGCGCATGACTCCGAGGGCTGTTCCAGGTGTTCCGGGATGACGGCCACTCGTTCCAAGTAGTTGAATCCAATCCGCCACAAATTTCCCCTCCGACCGAAACCCGACGTCCACGGGACGCAGGCCAGTCCAGCCCAACCATCCCAGACGAGTCCACGACTCCGGACGGATGCCAAACTTACGGGGAGGCGCAGGCAGGCTAATGACACCCAACACAACGTCAACGCCCAAACCAGTTTCATGCGCCGCTTCCTCCCTTTCCCGATCGTCGCTACGCTCACCGCGTGCCGGAGTCCGTCGTCGTCAACGAAGTCTATCTGAGCCTCCAGGGCGAAAGCACGTTCGCGGGACTCCCTTGTGTCTTCATCCGGCTGACCGGCTGCAATCTCCGGTGCTCCTACTGCGACACGGCCTACGCCTTCACCGAAGGTCATCGCGATTCCCTCGACTCACTCCTGGATCGGGTCGACCAATTGGCGGCCCCCTACCAGGCCGCCCCCCCGATCGCCGGACATCGACTGCCCCTGGTCGAACTCACCGGGGGCGAACCCCTCCTCCAACCCGCCGCCCGTCCGCTCATGACCCGGCTCTGCGATCGCGGGTACACCGTCCTGATCGAAACCAGCGGAGCCCATGACATCGGCGCCATCGATCCCCGCGTCCGGCGAATCGTCGACCTCAAATGCCCTTCCAGCGGAGAGATGGCCCGCAATCGCTGGGAAAACATTCCGCTCCTTCGAGCCACTGATGAAGTGAAGTTCGTCGTGGGATCCCACGAAGACTACGCCTGGGTCCGGGAGGTCATCAGCCGGCATCGCCTCGCCGAAAGTTGCCCGCTTCTGATCTCGTGGGTCCACCCCCTCGCACCCGCCCAGCGCGATCCCGTCCTCAAACCCGTTCCCCCGGGTCAAACCCCCATCTCCCGCCAGGAACTGGTCGAAGCGATCGTCGCGGATGCCGTGCCAGCCCGGTTCCAGGCCCAATTGCACAAGATCATCTGGCCCCCGGAACAACGCGGCGTCTGATCCCCATCCCCCCCGGCCCGTCCTCCCACCCAAAGCCACCCCTTTCCGGTCCGCCAATCCGCTGCCTCCCCCCGCCCCGTGAATTCCGCGACGACGCTCAACCTGCTCCGCCGGTTCGAATCCAGGAACGTCACGTTCCTCGCCCCGGACGGTTCCTGGCCGATCGTCTGGAAAAGCGCGCGCGGATGCCATGTCGTCGACGCCGACAACCGGAGGTACCTCGATCTGACCGCGGCCTTCGGGGTCGCCGCCGCCGGCCACGCGAACCCGGCCGTCGTCCGGGCCGGCCAATCCCAGATGGAGCGCCTGCTTCATGCCATGGGCGACGTCCACCCCCACGAACTCAAGGCGCGTCTCGCGAGGGAACTGAGCCGCCGGACGTTCGAACGATGGTCGGGAAGGCCCCCGGCATCCACCCACGGCAAGGTTCTCTTCACCAACTCCGGCTTCGAAGCGGTCGAAGCCGCCCTCAAGACCGCCCGTCTCGCCACCGGCAAACCCGGGATCGTCGCGTTCGAAAACGCCTATCACGGCCTCGGCTACGGCGCCCTCAACGCGACCCATCGATCCCATTTTCGCGGACCGTTCCTCGATCAGCTCCGGGACTTCGGTCGCTTCGCCCCTTTCCCGGCGCGTTCCCGCGGACGGGACCGTCAATCCCTCGACAGCCTGGAATCCTCGCTGCGCCAACTCCTCCGCCGCCACCCCATCGGAGCCGTTCTCGCCGAACCGATCCAGGCCCGCGCCGGGATCGTCATTCCACCCGACGGTTTCCTCCCGCTTCTCCGCGGGGTCTGCGACGAACACGGCGCCCTCCTGATCCTCGACGAGATCTACACGGGGTTCGGAAGGACGGGATCCTGGTTCGCGTGCGAGCACTCCGGGGTCCGCCCCGATCTCGTCTGCGTGGGCAAAGCCCTCACCGGCGGCTTCCCGCTCTCCGCCTGCGTCGGCCGCGCCGATGTCATGGACGCGGCCTGGCCGGCCAGCGACGGCGAAGCGATCCACACGAGCACCTTCCTGGGACACCCGGTCGGGTGCGCGATGGCGCTGGCCCAGATCCGACAGATCCACGCCCGCCGACTCCCCGAACGCGCGGCACGGATGGGCCGGGTTCTCGCCGAAGGACTCCTGCGGGCGGCCCGCGCCTATCCACGGCGTTGCGGACGCGCGCGATCCCGGTCGATCGGACTCATGGGGGGCGTGGAACTTCAGGACCGCGATGGCAGTCCCGCCGGACCCTCGGCCCTCCGAGTGGTTCAGCGGCTCCTTGCGCGGGGATTTGTGTTCCTTCCCGAGGGCAACCACGGGGAGGTGATCAGCCTGACCCCGCCCCTCACCATCCCAGAAAGGGAACTGAGTCGTGCTCTCGAAGCGCTCGGTAAGGAGATCTCGCTTTGCTGAACGGCGTCCGCACCCCTTGGCGTTCGGTTCGGTGCGCCACCAATCGAAGGAGTGGCGGCACTGTTTTTTCACCCGTTTCGGCCCGTACCGAAGGAACGGGCAGCACATCCATGGCCAATAAACGTCTGGCGGTTTTCATAGTTGCGTGCTCTCGGCCAGGGGTGGTTGACCTCGACACGCGGCTACCATCCTCACATTCCGCGACCGTGCAAGGGACGGAACGTGACATCGAGGCAACATGACCCTCAGCGAAATGCGCAACCTCCTCGCCACCGGGGACCTCCGCCTGACCCGGTCGCTGGGTCAAAATTTTTTGCACGATGGCAACCAGATCCGCCGAATCATCGCGCTCGCCGCGGTCGGCCCGGAGGATTCCGTCCTCGAAATCGGCCCAGGTCTCGGCCCCCTGACGGAAGCCCTCCTCGAATCCGGAGCCCGCGTCCTCGCCATCGAAAAGGACGGTCGCCTCCTCCCAATCCTCCGGCAACGCCTGGGAAACCAGCCGCGACTGGAACTCGTCCACGCCGACGCCCTCGAATGGCTCGCGAACAATCCCCGGGATTGGACCTCCTGGAAACTCGTCGCCAATCTCCCGTACTCCGTCGGATCCCCGATCCTCGTCGACCTCGCTCATTCGCCCCAACCCCCACGCTCCCTCACCGCAACCCTCCAGGCCGAGGTCGTCGATAGGATCCGCGCCTCGCCCGGCACCCCGGAGTACGGTCTCCTCACGGTTCTGCTCTCAAACACCTTCCGCGCGGGCCCGTCTTTCCGCATTCCCGCGTCCTGCTTCTTCCCCGCCCCCGACGTCGCCTCCGCCTGCGTCCGCCTCGACCGCCGCGAATCCCCACTCGTCCCGCCTCCACGCGCCGCGGATTTTCAGCGCCTGGCCAAACTCGCGTTCTCCCAGCGCCGAAAGCAGCTGCGGTCCGTGCTTCGTGGCCGATTCCCCGATGACCCTCTGGTCCGCGCCTGGGAAACACTCGGATTCGCTCCCGATGTCCGCGCGGAAACGCTCCCCCCCGAACTGTTCGCCCGACTCTCCGAGATCCTGCCCTAGGGGTCAGTTCTTGTTATTGTCGACTGCCTCCAAAACGAGGTCCGGTCCCGCAACCGAACCGCGACTCTGGGACCGGTCCTTGGTCACACTCGGATCCCAAGCGGCCATTTCGCTGACGCGAGGGTCGCCCTAATTCGACTCCGACCTTTTCCGTGTGCTCCGTGACTTCCGTGGTTCTCTCCGGCGGTTGGCCGGCGTCCGGAATCCGGCGTTGCCTAAGAGCCGTCCGTGGCGGTGAGCGTCACCCGAAGCTGGGACGCCAGCGCCTCGGTGTCCTCGCGCTCGAGAAGCAGCGTCATCCCCGCCTCGATCGCCAGGACCCGGATCCCGTGCGCCGCGCAGACCTCGAGGGTCATCGGACCCACGCAGGGGATGTCGAACCGGATGTCGTGATTCTTCTTCGCCACCTTCACCGCGACGGCGCCGCCGTCGCGACCGGCGAGTTCGCCACCCCGGGTCAGGCATTTGTCGGTGCCTTCAAACCCCTCCACCGCGAGCACGGTTCCCTTCTTCACGACAACGCATTGCCCGATCTCCAGCGCGGAAACCTCCTTCGCCATGCGGTAGCCGAAAGCCACATCCTGGCTCTGTTCCGGCGTCAATCGCGGTCCGGACTGGTAACCGTGCCCCGGCATGATCGATCCCAGCCAGGGTTTCGCCGAAATCAATTCGACGCCGTCCTTCGCGAGTTCGTCGGCGATGGCCCCGAATATCGAGTGCGCGTTCTTCTCCTTCAGCCGCATCAGGACGCCGATTCCACGGAGATCGGGGCGCACGTCGAAGAGATTCTTCGGAGCGATGAGGCCGAGCATTACGCACTGACGGACGCCGCGGTCCGTGAACGCCCGGATCATTTTTCCAAGCTGCCCGACCTTCAGCCAGATCACCTCATCCGCGAGTTCCTCGATTTCGCGGCCCGTCTCGCCCTCCGCCGCGACCGCAATGATCCGCTTCACACCCTGTTTCCGGGCCTCCCGGGCGAAGATGAGCGGAAGCGCGCGACTTCCCGCAACGAGTCCCAGGGTCTCTATCGTTGGCGCGGGCACGCGCGGACTATGCGCCGCCGAAACCGCCGGCACCTGCCCGCGCTGCGCTCGCCCGGAACGAGAATTCCGGTTGACGTCCGCCATCCGGCCTCGTCGCATAGCCCCATGCCCTCACGCCAGAGACTCGCCGCCTTCGCGGCCGCCGCCACCGTCGCCCTTCTCGGTCTCGTCGCTCCTGCCGCGCGCGCGGCCGACACCCGGTGTTACGAGATCCGCATCTATCACTCGCCCCCGGGGAAGCTCGATGACCTGCACCAGCGTTTCCGCAACCACACCCTCGACCTGTTCGAGAAACACGGGATCCGCAACCTCGGCTACTGGGTCCCCATCCAGAACAACAGCGAGGATCCCCGTCTGATCTACCTCGTCTCCTACCCGAGCCGGGAAGCCCGGGAAGCGTCCTGGAAGGCGTTCCTCGCCGATCCCGCCTGGCAGGCCGCCCACAAGGCTTCCGAGGTCAACGGGACCCTCGTCAGCAAGATCGAGACGATGTTCCTCACCGCCACCGATTATTCCCCCGAGATCCAGACCGGCACCACCAAGGCGCGGCGGGTCTTCGAACTCCGCGACTACACCGCGACCCCGGGAAACCTCGGGCACCTGAACAGTCGGTTCCGCGACCACACCCTCGGCTTGTTCGCCAAGCACGGGATTCAGAACTGGGGCTATTGGAACCCCTCGACCGGCGAACCCGGCGCTGACAATCGCCTCGTCTACATCGTCACCCACGCCTCCACCGACGCCGCCAAGGCTTCCTTCGCCGCCTTCGGCAAGGATCCGCGATGGAAATCCGCCAGGGAGGCCTCGGAGAAGGCGGGCGGCGGCTCCCTCACGGCTCCGGGCGGCGTCAAATCCACTTTCCTCGTCGCGACCGACTACTCGCCCACGCGCTGACCTCTCCCTCACCCGACCTCACCTCGAACCCGCGCCGGGCGCGCTTCGACGAGGCCAACGGCAACCTCGCGCTTGCCCGCGCCCGCAGCGCGGGTAAAACACTCGTCCCGTTCGCGGGGCCGGACCCCCGTCCCTCCGAAAGGCAGCAAAGACTGACATCCGAATCGACCCCGACCCGACCCCGATCATCATGGCCTACACCACGTGCACCGTTCCCGCCGGAGGCAAGATCTCCATCAGCCAGGGAAAACTTCAGGTCCCCGACCAGCCGATCATCCCGTTCATCCGGGGTGATGGCACGGGCCCCGATATCTGGGCCGCTTCGGAACGGGTCTTCGATGCCGCCGTCCAAAAGGCCTACGGCGGTCAGCGCAAGATTTCCTGGATGGAAGTCTTCGCCGGGGAGGAGAGCTTCAAACGCTTCAATTCCTGGCTCCCCGACGACACCGTCGCCGCTTTCAAGGAATTCCTCGTCGGCATCAAGGGCCCGCTCACCACCCCCGTCGGCGGCGGCATCCGGTCGCTCAATGTCGCCCTCCGCCAACTCCTCGATCTCTATGTCTGCCTTCGGCCGGTTCAGTACTTCGCCGGCGTCCCCAGCCCCGTGAAGGCCCCGGAAAAAGTCGAGATGGTGATCTTCCGCGAAAACACCGAGGATATCTACGCCGGCATCGAGTACGCCGCCGGAACCCCCGAGGCCCAGAAGGTCCTCGACTTCCTCGCGACCGAGTTCCCGAAGGAATTCAAGAAGGTCCGCTTCGGCACCCGCGACGCCTCCGAACAGTTCTGGAAGAGCGTCGGCGCCTCGAACATCGACTCCTCGGTCAAGGTCGGCGTCGGCTTCAAGCCCGTCAGCTGGTCCGGCAGCGTCCGCCTCATCCACAGCGCGATCAGCTACGCCATCAAGTTCAACCGCAAATCAGTCACCCTCGTCCACAAGGGGAACATCATGAAGTTCACCGAGGGCGGCTTTCGCGATTGGGGTTACCAGACGGCCAAGGAACACTTCGGCGCCGTCGAAATCGACGGAGGCCCCTGGTGCCGCATCCCCGAAGGCAAACCCGGCGCCGGCCTCGTCATCAAGGACAGCATCGCCGACATCACCCTCCAGCAGGTTCTCACCCGCCCCGAGGACTTCGATGTCATCGCGACCCTCAATCTCAACGGGGATTACCTCAGCGACGCGCTCGCCGCGCAGGTCGGCGGGATCGGAATCGCGCCCGGCGGCAACATCAACTACATCACCGGCCACGCCATTTTCGAGGCCACCCACGGCACCGCCCCCAAGTACGCCGGCAAGGACATGGTCAATCCGGGCTCCGTCGTCCTCAGCGGCGAAATGATGCTCCGCCACCTCGGATGGATCGAAGCGGCCGACCTCATCATCAAGGGGCTCAACGGCGCCATCGCCAGCAAGCGCGTCACCTACGACTTCGCCCGCCTCATGGAGGGCGCCACCCAGATCAAGTGCAGCGAGTTCGGCGACAATCTGATCGCCCACATGTGACGAGGACGTCGGGCGCTGAACGCCCCGGCAAGGTTCCGATGGACGGCGTGGAGTCACCCCTTCACGCCGTTCTTTGTTTTCGAAAGAACCGGCCGCCGTCGGGTCCCCCCGACGCGACTCCCAGTTCCCGATTCGGCTCACTGCTCACCGCTCACCGTTCGCTGCTCACTCGGGCAGCGGCTTGTCCTTGGTCTCGGGCGCGAGCCAGATCAGGACCAGTCCCAACCCGTACACCAGGACCAGGGCCGCTCCGGCCTTCGGGTAGCTCTTCCCGAACCAGGCCATCACCGTCGGCATCTGCCACGCCCCGATCGCCGCCAGGATGCGCCCGAAATTGAACGCCAATCCCTGGCCGGTCGCTCGGACCCGCGTCGGGAACAGTTCCGGCAGGTACAGCGGCAGCCATCCGTAGAAGGCGGCCGTCGTCATGCCCGACAGCAGAACCATCGCCAGAAAGAACGCCCCGTACTCCCCGACACCCCGGAACAGCACGCTGCACACCACCATCGCCGCGACACACAATCCGAAATAGATGATCCGCCGCCCGAACCAGATGCCCAGGAGCGGCGCCCCCAGGCTCCCGAACACGGCTCCCACCGACTGCGCCAGTTGCGTGTAGGCCTTGGCCTCCGGCCGGATGCCGCCCGTCATCTGGTCGGCCCACAAAGGAATCCACTGCACGATCCCCCACGTCACCATCAGCGGAATCGACGCGAACGCGATCGCCAGCAGCGTGCGTCGCATCAATCCCGCCGCGAAGATCTCGCGGATCGGTTTCGCCACCTCCCGCTTCACCGCGGCCTGCCAACGCTCCGATTCGGGAACGAACAGCCGGATGAAGAAGGTCAGCGCCGCCGGCGCCGCTCCCACCATCATCACCCAACGCCAGGAATCCGGAGTGATGTGGATCACCGCGCCCAGACCGGCGATCAGGCAGTAGCCGATGTTCGCCGCCGCGCCGATCAATCCCGCCATCAGCGGCCGCCTCGCTTCCGGCCAACTTTCCATCACGAGCGCCACCCCCAACGCCCACTCGCCCCCCATCCCCAGCGCCGACAAGAACCTCAGGACCGCCAGGTGCCACGGTTCACCCGCGAAATAGCAGAGCCCCGTGAAAACCGAGTAGCAAAGGATGCTCCACGTCATCGCACGCACCCGGCCAATGCGATCCCCCAACCATCCGAACACCAACCCGCCCGCCGCCGCACCCAGCAGAAAGGTCGCCGTCACAATCCCCATCCATCGCTGAACGAAGCCCTCGTCGAGAATCGATGACACCACCTGCATGTGCTGCAGCGCGGGCCGCGCCACCAGCGGGAAAATCCCCATCTCCATCCCATCGAACATCCATCCCAGAAACGCCGCCAGAAGGGTCATCGTCTGACGACGGCCGTCGGTACTTTGGGCCTGTGGGGACATGCGCCCCACGCTACCGAAGTCCAATCCGCGATTCCAAGAGCCCACATCGCCCGAAACCGCATTTCTTCCACCGGCCCGCGTCGACGATGCCAACGACGTCAACGATGACGACGCGCCCCGGCGACCCGCCGTTCGCGGACCCGATCCCGCCTCCCGCCTTCCCCGCCCGCGATCCCTCCGTCCTCAGTTCGCCACAGCCCGGTAAAACCGCGGAAAGACTCCGCCCGGTTGCGGATCCTCGAAGGCCCCGTTCCCCGTCCCATCCATCACCACGGTCCCGGCCGTCTGCCAGTCTCCGGGGCTCACGCGTGTCGCGCGCTGGATCGTGTAGGTGCGCCCGGGACTCCCGGTCAACGACATCTGCGGTCGACCCGTGTCCGGCAGGGAGTAATTCGTGAACCGCGCCGGCGCCGCCGGCCCCGCGCCGCCACCCGTGCTGATCGTGAATTCCGTCGTCACCGTCACCGAAGCGAATCCGGACATGTTGGGGACCGTGTTCGTCGAAGTGTGGAACGTGTCCGCGAAAGCAAGCGTCGCCGTGTAGGTCTGGTTCGAGACCAGCGTGTGGGCCGGGATCACGATCGAAGTCGCGCTCGACGCCAGTTCCACCGGAACACAGGGATTCGGCGCCTGAAACACGACCTCCGCGCGGTCCATGATCGAAAGGAAGATGATGTCATCGGGAGCCGCGCCGGTGAAAGCATTCCATCGGAGTGTGAACGGCTGCGCGACGTCGATCGCCTGAGCCTCCGCGAGGTTGCCGATCCTGGGCACGGGAGGCGTGGTCGAGGGCATGGTCATCAGGACCACCCGCTCCGCCTGTCCGTCCTGCGTGAACCGAAGCGTGTAACCCCCACCCGGATACGCGGCATTCAATTCCGCCGGAGTGTCCTTGGTGTCGTTGTAGAACAGGATTCCGGCGATCGGAATCGCCTCGAGGTTCTGGTTGCGGTTCGGCGGGATCGTGACGGTCGCGGAAAGCACCGCGGGCCCCACCTCCGGCGCCTTCACCGTCGCCCCGAACCGAAAGGGCTCCTCCGACGCCGCCACGGGATCCCCCGCGGTTCCCTGCACATAACTCAGATACTTCGTAAGGGTGTAGGCCCCCCATCCCGAAGGCGTCCCGCTCGGATCGCATTCGCCCCCGCCGCCACCGGCGCCGGTTCCCGTGGTGAACGCGCCCGAGTACACTTCGTCCGGCAGCAACTCCTCCGCCTCACTCATCAGTTTCACGAGGGCATTCGCCGGGTTCAGAACCCAGGAGATCTCCGTGGTGCCCGGCAAATCGCCCGTGTACTCAGCGGTCAACGTGATCCCGTCCGCGCTCCACGAGTACGTGAACTTGGCGGGATCCAATCCGGTTCCCGTCCATCGGACCGCTCCAGGCGCGAAGGGCGGAGCCCCACCCACCGCGGGATTCTTCTGCATCGGCTGATCGAAAACGAACCGCACCGAAGCGGTCACAGCCACCCCCGTCGCCCCGTCCGCCGGCGTCGTCGACACCAGCGCGGGCCCTTCCTCGCCTCCCCCGCCGCCGCCGCCGCCGCCACCTCCCGAACCCGCCCCGGTCGTGAACGAACCCGTGGTCGTCGCCAACGCCGTTCCACCCGCGCTCAGGATCGGAAGCAGCGCCCCCGCCGGGTTGAGCTTCCAATTCACCGTCGTGTTCGGCGGCAGGTCGCCGCCCGCCCCGCACGTCAGCGTCGTCAGATCCTCGCTCCATTCGCAATCGAAGGGCGCCACGCTCGCGGGCGTCACTTCGAGATTGCCCACGAAAAAACCGGGCACGGTCGGAACGATGGGCGTGTCCTCCATCGCCTGGTCGAAGACGAACACCAGCGCGCTGGTCACCGACACTCCCGTCGCGCCATCCGCGGGATCCGACGACACCAGATTCGGCGCACCCTGGGCCAGGGCCTCCGAACCCAATCCCAGCCCCAACCCCAACAGCGCCGCCCAAACCGTCCAGCGCCGACCATGTCCGCCACGCCGATTCACTCCGCAATTCAGAGGCATATTTTCGACTCCTTCGTGGTCAGCACGGTGCCCGGACCCCGGCGCCCACGCGAGCCCAATTACGCGTCCGAATGCGCCCGCCCGCCGCTGCGCCGTGCCTCCGGCGTTGCCAAGCGTTTGTCCACGTTCCTAATGTCCCCGACCCGGGTCGCCTGGCCGCCCGCTCCCATGTCCGAATACCGCGTCAAATTCGAAGTCTTCGAAGGCCCCCTCGACCTTCTCCTGTACCTCATCCGCAAGGAGGAGGTCGACATCTACGAGGTCAATCTCACCAAGATCGCCACCGAGTTCATCGATTACCTCAACCTGATGCGGGAACTCGACCTCGACGTCGCCGGCGAGTTCGTCGTCATGGCCGCCACCCTCATGCTCATCAAGAGCCGGGAACTGCTTCCTCGCGACCAACGCCCCGAAACCCCCGCCGACGCGGAGGATGAACTCGAAGATCCGCGCTGGGAACTCATCCGCCAGCTCGTCGAATACAAGAAGTTCAAGGACGCCGCCTCCCGCCTCCAGACCCTCGAGGTCCTCGCCGAGAACACGTTTCCCCGAATTCCCGGCCGCATCGACCTCCCCGAGGAACCCCAAACCCGACGCGCGGAAGCCTCCATCTTCGACCTCCTCGCCGCCGTCAACGCCGTGCTCAAACGCTTCGGGGACCGCGCCGGAATCACCCGCGACGTCTTCGAGGATCACTGGTCCGTTTCCGAGCGAATCGAAGCGCTCCTCGGTCGTCTCCGTCAGGACTCCAAGGTCCGGTTCTCTGAGCTTTTCCGCGAAACCACCAGCCGCACCGAGGTCGTCGTCACGTTCCTAGCGCTCCTCGAACTCATCCGCCTCCGAATGCTGGTCGCCACCCAGCCCGAACAATTCGCCGAGATCGCCATCGAACTCGCCCCACCCCCGGATTCCAACCCGAACCCCGAATCCAGTCCGCCTCCGGAAACCACCACCCAACCCCGGGACGAACACGCTTCCGAAGCGCCTCCGCCGACAACGTCCGACGCCCATTCTCCCGGTCCAGGCCCTCTAGCCTCCCACCCGGCGGAAGAACCCGTCCGGGATGAGGATTCACCGCCCGCCCAGTGGAACTGAACCCGCGTTCCGCCCTCCTTCCACCGATGGAAAGCCCCGCCGTCCCACCGTCCCTGAAACTCATCCTCGAGGCCTTGCTCTTCGCGGCCCAGAAACCGCTGTCACCCAGGGAACTCAGGGAATTCTGCGCGCTCGCGGCCCAGGACGAAACCGCCCCCGAGGCCGCCGCCTTCAAAAAAGTCCGCGAGGACGACATCGCCGCCGCCCTGTCGGAGCTCGAACGGGATCACCTCGCCGCCGCCCGGAGCTACCGGCTCGCCTGCGTCGCTGGAACCTGGCAATTCGTCAGCCAGCCCGAGTACTCCCCTTGGCTGCGCGCGCTCCTCGGCCGCAAGGCCCGCCCGCCACGGCTCAGCCAACCCGGCGTCGAAACGCTCACCATCATCGCCTACCGTCAACCCGTCACCCGCGCCGAGATCGAGCAGATCCGGGGCGTCAGCGTCGACGGTGTCATGCAAACCCTCCTCGAACGCGGCCTCATCGTCGCCGCGGGCCGCGCCGAAGTCGTCGGACGCCCGGTCACCTACGCCACCACCCCGCTCTTCCTCGAGTACTTCGGCATCCGCGCCCTCGAAGATCTTCCCGCCGCCGACGAACTCCGCCGGCTCCCCGTCGAGAAACCCGACGCGCTGCTCACCGTCGACCCCGGCCTCGCCACCGCTCCCGAAGACCCGAATCCACCCCAGGCGGAACTCGCCCTCCCGGATCAAAACACGGATTCCCCGGAAACCGCCCCCGACACCGGGGAAACCGACGGAACCCCGAGTTCAGGCTCCCCTTCCCCATGAACCTCTGCCGATTTCAAAACCTCACGGGCGATCCCGGCCATCGCGTCGGACTCCTGACGGAGTCCTCCGTCATCGACCTCTCCGCGGACGGCGTCGACTCGATCACGGCCCTGCTCGAAGGCCCCTCTCCCATCGCGCGCGTCTCCGAACTTGGCCGCCGCTCCCTCCCAAGACTCCCGCTCACCGAGGTCCGCCTGCTCCCCCCTGTGGAAAGGCAGGAAGTGTGGGCCGCGGGTGTCACCTACCAACGCAGCAAATCGGCCCGGATGGAGGAAAGCGACTTCAGCGCCAAGGCCTACAATCACGTCTACGACGCCCCCCGCCCCGAGATCTTCTTCAAATCCCTCGCCGAGAAAGTCTCCGGACCCGGGGATCCCGTCGGCATCCGACGGGACGCGCGTTGGAACGTCCCGGAACCCGAACTGGCCCTCGTCCTCAACAGCCGGGGTGAGCTCGCGGGCTACACCGTCGGGAACGACATGAGTTCGAGGGATATCGAGGGCGAAAACCTCCTGTACCTTCCCCAGGCCAAAATCTACGAAAGCTCGTGCGCCGTCGGTCCGAGCATCGTCGTGGGTCCGACCGAAGCCGATGTGCGGGGCTGGACCATCCAACTCGCGATCCTCCGCGGCGACACCCAGGTCTTTGCCGGCGAAACCTCCGTCAGCCGGATCAAACGCACCTTCGGTGAACTCGCCTCCTGGCTCTTCCGAAGCCAACGGTTTCCCCACGGCGCCATCCTCCTCACGGGAACCGGCATCGTGCCCCCCAACGAGTTCACGCTCGAATCCGGCGATCGGGTCCGGATCACGCTCGGCCCCGTGGGCACCCTCGAAAACCCCGTCGTCGTCGTCTAGTCCGCCGCCCCGCATGCCCTTCCCGCACTCCGCTTCCGTTCGCGTCCGCTTCGCGCCCTCGCCCACCGGCGACCTCCACATCGGCGGCGCGCGCACCGCGCTTTTCAACTGGCTCCACGCCCGCCACGTCGGAGGCACCTTCGTGCTCCGCATCGAGGACACCGACGCCGCCCGTTCCACTCCGGAGGCGACCGAGGTCATCCTGCGGGGCTTGCGGTGGCTCGGCCTCGACTGGGACGAAGGCCCCGCCTCCGGCAATCCCACCGGCCCGAGCCGCGGTGATCGCGGACCGTACTTCCAGTCCCAGCGCGGTGGAATCTACCAGCGGCGCGTCCAGGAACTGCGCGACCGCGGCCTCGCCTACGATCACGAAGGCGCGGTCCGGTTCCGCATGCGCCGCGATCCCGTCGTCATTCGTGACCGGATCATCGGCGACATCACCCGCGCGCTCACGGACCGCGAACAGGAGGACCCCGATTTCGTCATCGTCCGCAGCGACGGCCTGCCGGTCTTCCATTTCGTGAATGTCGTCGACGACATCGAGATGGGGATCACGCACGTCGTCCGCGGCGAGGACCACGTCAGCAACACGGCGAAACACATCGCGCTGTTCGAAGCCTTCGGCGCCGAGCCCCCCGAGTACGCCCACATCCCGCTCATCCTCAATCCCGACGGTTCGAAGATGAGCAAACGCGACCAGGGATCGAGCATCCAGGCCTACATCGATGGCGGCTACCTTCCGGACGCCGTCGCGAACTATCTTTGCCTCCTCGGTTGGACCCCCAAGGAAGGGTCCGAGATTTTCACCAAGGAGGATGCCGCCCGCCACTTCGACCTCGCGGACGTCCATCGAAGCAATGCCCGCTTCGACATGAAGAAGCTCGAGCACTTCCACTTCGAGCATGTCCGGAATCTCGCTCCCGAACGGTTCGTCGAACTCGCCATCGAAAGCCTCCGACGCCAGGGCATCGACGTCGGCCCGTTCCCTCCCGCCTACGTCGCCGCCGCCCTGGGAACCGTTCAGGAAAAGGGCAAGCTCTTCGCCGAACTGCCCACGTGGGTCGATTTCTATTTCCTCCCGGACGACGCCCTCCGATTCGATCCCGATGCCAGGGCGAAGGCCCTCGTCCCCGGCGCGCGCGCGCTTCTCTCCAAACTCCGGGAACGCTACGCGGCCCTCCCCGAATTCACCGCCGCCGCCCTCGAAAGCGCGCTCAAACAGCTCGCCACGGATCTCGGCGTGAAGGCGGGTCCCCTCGTCCAACCCTGCCGCGTCGCCTGCACGGGCCGAAGCGTGGGCCCAAGCCTCTATCATCTGCTCGAAATCCTCGGCCAGGCCCGCGTCCTCACGCGCCTCGACCGCGCAATCGCCGACCTTTCTTCCTCCACGCACTAACCCGCCGCCGCGCGAGGCCGACCCAATCCAGCCGGTTGCTCGATGATTCCGGTGGATGGGTCGGAATCACCGGATATCAGCGTGAGACGCTGCCGGAACGGGCCGCTCCTACGGAGCTTGGGGGAGATTTGGGTATCGGCCTGCTATAGACGGGTCGCCCCTGACGGGGCTTCAGCCGAGATTGCCCACGGGCAGGACCGTTCACCGGAACCGTCCGCAATCCAAGGCCCGTAGGGCCGGCCTGTTTATAGACGTGCGGCCTATTAGGAATCTTAAGCTCCGCTAGGAGCGACCCAGTCCCCAGGCGTGAATCGGTTGAGCCGACCACCCACCGGAAATGTCGGGGAACCAATCCGGCCCACCTACCGCCCGGCTTCGAGGTCCCCGTCCGTCGATTCCCCTACCAGAGCCGGAAGACCATCCCCTTTGTCCTTCCTCTCGCCGTAGGACACCAGGGCCGCGCCCAGGACGATCAGAACGACACCCGCCCAGCGGACTCCGCTCACCGCCTCGTGCAGATAGAACCGGGCGGCCAGCGTCGTCAGCACGAATCCCAGCGACGTCAGCGGCCACACCAGGCTCACGTCCGCCCGCGAAAGCAGATACAGTAGGGTTCCGAAAAAGACCGCTTCCAGGGCAACCCCCGCGAGGATCTTCGGATGAGTCGCCCCGGCCTTCACCAGCCGAAGCACCTCCGCGACGCTGACCTGCTCCATCCCCCCGATATCCTTCAGGCCTCGGCTCAGGAGCACGACCCCCACGGCCTCCACCAGAACGGCGCCCAACATGATGATCACGAACTTCCACACAGGCCGCATCCTGTCGTCCGCCTCCTCGAAAGCCAAGCCGCCGACTTCACAGGTCCAGGTGCCGCACCCGCTCCCAGCCGAGTTCATCCATCGCCCTTCGCACCCCCGGACTCAACAGCGCCTCCATTTCACGCGGAAACAGGTCGGTCGACGGATGTGAGTAAATTTCGAAGTCCCCTGGGGGCATCGCGGGAAGCAGACGCAGCAGATACGCCTCGTCCACCGCGCCGTCCGCGAACAACCCGAAGACTCCGTCGGTGTGCCGCACGCCCATCCGCGCGTACACCCGGGCCGCGCGGCGCGCGAGAAAGCCGAACACCAGCGCGTGGCTCAACCGGTAGAACCAACGTCCCCGCTGGATCCGGAGGCTGAGCCGCAACGAATCCCGCGTGAGCCGCGCCCGTTCGACGCCCCACTCGCGCGCCCGTTCCTCGAGCAGACCGAGGACCACCGGGTGAAGATGAAGGTGAAGGTGGCCATTGACGTGATCCAGCGGCAGGCCGGTCTCCCGGAAACGCTCGAACTGCGCCCCGATCTCGGCACGCAGCGCTTCGCGAAGATCCCGCCTGGCCCAATATCGAAACCCCGCCATCGGCGCATTGTCCGAAAACCGGCCGTCCGGGCCCGTCAAACCGGGATTCCGCCCGTGAGAAAGCACCGCCGCTCCATGCACCAGGGTCAGGTGAAGACCAACACCGAGGCTCGGCATCGCGCGGGCGATTGCGACGGCTTCGTCAAACGCATCGCCCGCGACCATCAGGCTGGCCGTCGTCAGGACACCCTCGCGGTGCGCCCGCGACACCGCCTCGTTGATCGCGTGGGACCCGCCGAAATCGTCCGCGTTGACGATCAACCGGCGCCGGCCCTCAGCGCGTCCCATAGTTCGGTGTGACCGCGCCGAAATGGACCCGCATCCAGGTGCGCGCGATCAGGGCGAGCTTCTGGAACTTCGAAATCCGCGTGGGCTCCGGCCGGAACACATGGAACCGGGCCGCTTCCAGCTTCTTGAAGAGCCGCCAGTACACCGACCCCATCAGTTCCGCGGCCACCATCGATCGGCGGTCGACATCCGGCAACGCCTCCCAGGCCGCCCGGTAAAACCCCCGCGCCCGCGCCGCCACGGCTTCCGCCGCGCCGAAATACCGTTCCGAATAGGTTCCCCCAAGAATCTCCTCGTCCGTCACCCCGTGCCGCCGAAGTTCCTCGGCGGGGAGGTAGATCCGACCCCGCTCGGCGTCGCGATGGACGTCGCGGAGAATGTTCGTGAACTGAAGCGCCTTCCCCAGCTGAACCGCGTACTCGCGACAACCGGGATCCGTGTAACCGAACACCTCGATGCTCAGGAGCCCCACCACCGACGCGACCCGATAGCAGTACTGCTCGAGTTCCTCATAGGTCGCGTACCGATGCCGGACCAGGTCCGTCTCGCAACCCCGGATCAACTCGTCGAACAACTCGAATGGCAGCCCGTACTCCCGGATCACCGACTGAAGCTCCCGATTGACCGGGAACCGCGGAGTCCCGCCGGCGCAGGCTTCGCGCACGTCGACCCGCCACGCCTCAAGCATCCGGGCCCGTTCCTCGACCGGCCGCGAATCCTCGTCCGCCACGTCATCCACTTCGCGGCAAAACGCATAAAGCGCGGCCATGCCCCGGCGGCGTTCCTTCGGAAGCAGAATAAACGCCAACGCCAGGTTGGAGCCGCTCTTCCGAGTGATGGCTGCCGTCGTCTCCATGCCCTCTACCACTTCCACTTCCACTTCCACTTCCGATTCCGCCTCGACTCAACTCCCTTCACTGCGGTGCGTCGAGCGGACCGAACACCGGCGGCGCCGTGCCTTCGGGCCTTTCCGGAGGCAGCCCTCCCATTTCCGCCAGCGTGGGATTGCGAGGCCGATGATCCCTCCGTCGACGACGCGACCGACGCTTCCGCCGCGTCCCGGACTCCCCATTCGCCTCGCGGGTTCCGTCGCCGTCGCCGGCACGCTCACTTTCACCGCCCGCGTCCCCGTCCCCGCGACCCTTCCCCGAAGCCGAGGACGACGAACGCGACGAGGAGGATCGGGAGCTCCGACGTTCGAGATCCCGCCGGTGCGCCTTCCGCCGGCGCGACATAACCCCCAGGGCGATCCCCAGGCCAAGAACGGCGACCAAGGCGATGATCACCCCGAGCACGACCATCACGTCGCTCGCCATCAATCCTCCCAGCTTGCCCGTCGGGGCTGCTCCAACCGTCGTTTCCATGGCTCAATCGATTCCGCCGCTTCAGTGTTCCAACTCCGTCAAAGGCTCGTCCTCGTTGGCGCCTTCCGCCGGCGCCAGGTTCAGCCGCCGCATCCGGTACCGCAACGCGTGCCGGCTGATCCCCAGCATCTCCGCCGTCCGCCCCACGCTCTGACAGCGCTCCAGCGCGGTCGAGATCAGTTTCTTCTCATACTCCACCAGGGCCTCTTCCAGACCCCGCCCCGGCGTTGGTTCCGCCGTCGACACCGCCAGCCGGGATTCGACGGTGAAATCCGGAAGGCTCTCCAACCGGACCTCGGTCCCCGTCTCCAGGATGACCGCGCGCTCGATCGCGTTTCGCAACTCGCGGACATTACCCGGCCAGAAGTGGCGGAGCAACGCCTGTTGGGCCGCCCGTCCCAGGCGAAGATTCGGCTTGTTCAGCGTCGGTCCATAGACCCTGAGAAAGTGCTCCGCCAGGCTCAAAACGTCGTCGCCACGCTCGCGCAACGGAGGAGGCCTGAACTGAACCACATTCAATCGGTGGAACAGGTCCTCCCGGAAGTCCCCCTTGTGAATCAGCTCAACGACATCCCGGTTCGTCGCCGCCACCATCCGGACGTCCACCCGGAGTTCCTCATTGCCACCCACCCGGGTGAAGGACCCGTCTTCCAGGAAGCGCAAGAGCTTCGCCTGCAACGCCCGGCTCATGTCGCCGATCTCGTCCAGGAACACCGTCCCCCCATCCGCCTCCTCCACCCGGCCGGCCTTCTGCCGAAGTGCCCCCGTGAACGCGCCCTTCTCATGCCCGAACAACTCACTCTCCAGGAGCGCCTCCGGAATCGCCGCGCAATTGATCCGGAGATACGGCGCGGAAGCGCGTCGGCTCAGACTGTGCAAACAACCGGCTATCAATTCCTTGCCCGTGCCGCTTTCCCCGAGGATCAGCACCGTCGCGTTCGTCGGCGCCACCGTCTCGATCAACCCCCGCAACTCGCGCATCCGGGGGGAATCCCCGATCAACAGGTCGAGTCGAAAACGCTGCCGCTCCCTCGAACGCAGGACCGTGTTCTCCCGCATCAGCCGGTGACGCTCCGTGCAGCGGCTCACCAGATGAAGCAGTTCCTCCGGCGCGAACGGCTTCGCAAGGTAGTCGAACGCCCCCGCCTGGATCGCCTCCACCGCCAACCGCGGCGTCGCGAACGCCGTGATGATCATCACCGGAACCGCCGGCCACCGCCGTCGCGCCTCCCGCAGCAGATCGTACCCGCTCATGCCCCCCAAGCGCGCATCCGAGATCATCAGAAGCACTTCCCGCTCCCCCAGGACCCGCAGGGCTTCCTCCGCCGACCCCACCGACACCACGGCGTGCCCCTCCGCACGCAGGATCCCTTCCAAGGACGTCCGCATGTTCGGTTCGTCGTCGACTACCAGGACAGGGGGCAGGGCGGCCATCGGTGCTCCAATCGCTATCGGGTCCGACCGGGAAAAAGCAATCGGAAGCAGGTGCCTTGTCCCACCTCCGATTCCACCTCCACCCGGCCCCCAAACATCTCCACGTTTTGTTTCACGATGGCAAGCCCGAGACCGGTCCCCCCCGATTTCGTCGAGAAATAAGCCTCAAAGATCCGATCCAGGTTCGCCTGCGCGATTCCCGGCCCGTCGTCGCGCACCTCGACGACCACCATGAACCCCGGCCCGTACCAGGTCCGAAGCCGGATCGTTCCGCCCCCCTGCAGCGCATCCCGGGCGTTCTTCAACAGGTTGTCGAAGATCTCCCCCAGCCCGCGACGGCTGAACATCAACACCGGCAGCGGTGGCACGAATTCCCTTTCGATCCGGGTCCCAAAGGGCGCCCCCGGCGGAAACACCCGCTCGATCGAACTCTCCAACGCCTCCACCACATCCAACCGCTCGATGCGCCCTTCCGCCAATTCGGCGAACCCGATCAGCTCCGTCAGAATCCGATCGGACCGATCCACCTCCTCACGGATGATCCGCAACTGCCTGCCGATCTCGGATTCGTCCGAGCCCGGAATACTCCGCTGCAACGAAAACGCGGCGTTGTTGATGATCCCGAGCGGATTCTTGATCTGGTGCGCCACTTCCGCGGCCAGCCGACCCGCCGTCCGCATCTGTCCCTGCCGAAAGGAGAATTCAGCCGCCTCCGCCAAGCGCTCCCGATCCCGGTCGAACAACACCTGGAGCCCGTAGCAGATCGCCCCCAGCAGCAGCAGGAGAAAGATCCTCAACAGAAACGGCTCCGCGGCCCTCAGGACGTCCGCCTGGTCGTCGAGCTGGATGATGTAGAGGTCCAGGACGCCCGCCGCCACGTAACACAACACGACGAGGAGATTCAGCGCGATCTGAAGCGGCGCCACCGGCATGCTCAGCGCGTTCCGAACCACCAGGATCGGAAACACCCAGAAAAGGATGCTGTCGAACCCGTCCGTCAGCAGCGCCAGACCCGCGAAGAACATCGCGTCCAACAGGGCCGCCGTGAACACCACCCACTGAAGCACCTTCAACGGAATCGACCGGAACACCCAGATCGGCACCGCGAAGAAGGCGCTCGCCAGCGCGTACGCCACATAGACCTGCTTGAGCGACTGGAACCCCTCCAGCATGACCTCGCTCGTGTTCGCGAGCGATTCGACATTCAACGAGAAGTAGAGAAACGACCCGACAATGAAGAGCACCGCCCCCTTCACCGGCAAACCCACATCGCGTTCGACCGCCCGGATCCGCCCCAGCGCCTGCGCCAGATCGGGCTCCGGCGCCGCCAGAAGCCGCCATACCCAATCCACCTGCTGGAAAACGGACCTCAAGGCCACGCCACGGACCCTGTCACCCGCGCGATCCCCGGGCAAATCCGGCGTGACCCAACGTCCCGCAACACACCACCCCGCCGATCCCTCAGCTTCAACTTGAACACCAACCTCAACCCGCTGATCGGCCCGACAGGATCTCCAGGACCCGGTCCGCGATCGCCTCCGGATCCAGAAGGCGGCCAATCCCCTCGTACCCGCAGGAAAGCATGCCCTCCCCCGGTCCCAGAATCTCCACCCCGCGCCCCTTCAGCACCTGGACATTCGCCTGCGTCGCCGCGTGCAGCCACATCTTCCCGTTCATGGCCGGAGCCACCACGATCGGAACCCGCGGATTCAGCGCCAGCGCGATGCAACTCAAGGCGTCGTCCGCCATCCCCTGCGCCATCTTCGCCAGCAGATTCGCCGTCGCCGGCGCCACCAACAGCAGATCCGCCTCGTCCGCCAGCGTGATGTGCGCCGGTTTCCATCCCTCCTCCTCATCGTACAGATCCGTCACCACCGGCCGACGCGAGAGCGTCTTGAACGGCAGCGCCGTCACGAACCGCAGCGCATCCGCCGTCATCACCACGTTCACCGCGTGCTCCGCCTTCGCCAACCGGCTCGCCACGTCGATCGCCTTGTGCGCAGCGATCGAACCCGTCACTCCAAGGACAATGTTGGCCATGCCGCGACTCCCTCCCATCAATCCGCATCCAGGTCCACTTCCATTTGAGGCTCCGACCCCGGAACCCCACCCCCATTCCCCACCACCGCCCGCATCCGGGCCACCCTCATCCGTTCCGCTCCCAACACCCGCTGCATCGCCGCCAGATCCTCGTCCCTCGTCCCGCTCACCAGCAGATACCCGAAGCGCTTCCAGTGCCCCATCTCCTCCCGCGCCAATGCCAACCGCCGGGCCACCGCCTCGTCCGAATCCTCGCTCCGCCCCCGCAGCCGCCGCTCCAGTTCCTCCATCGTCGGCGGCATGATGAACACCGACACCAAGGCCCGCGCAATCACCGGATCCGCGGCCGTCCGGATCGACTCCGCGCCCTGAACATCCACGCTCAACACCACGTCCACCCCGGCCGCCAGCCGATCCAACACCGTGGAGCGCAACGTCCCGTACTGGTTCCCATACACTTCCGCGTGCTCCAGGAATTCGCCGGCCGCCACTCGCCTGCCAAACTCATCCCGATCCAGGAAATGATAGTCGACCCCGTCCCGCTCGCCCCCGCGCGCGGACCGGGTCGTGCACGTCACCACGCGTTCCATCCCCGGCGACGCCGCGAGCAGGTTGCGCGACACGGTCGTCTTGCCGGCTCCCGACGGACCGCTGACCAGCACGAGGACCGGCGTGGATCGAAAACCCCGCATCTCGGTCACTCCAGGTTCTGGGATTGCTCGCGGATCCGCTCGAGCTCGGCCTTGAGGGTCACGACCTCGCGGGCGATCTGCGCGTCGTTCGCCTTGGATCCGATCGTGTTGATCTCGCGGTTCAATTCCTGCGCGAGGAAATCGAGGGTCCGCCCCACCGGCTCGCGGCTCGCTAGGCATTGCTCGAACTGAACGAAATGGCTCTCCAACCGCGTGAGTTCCTCCGTGATATCCGAACGGTCGGCGAACAGGGCCACTTCCTTCATCAACCGTTCCCCGTCCTCCGCGCTCCATGCGATCCCAGTCGCCGCGATTCTATCCCGCAACTGGCGATGGTAGTATTCGGCGACCTGCGGCGCCCGTTCCCGGACCGCCTTCGCCGCCTCGCGCAGCACGCCCAATCGCATCAGCAGATCCTCCGCGAGATGCGCCCCCTCGCGTTCCCGCATCTGGATCATCTGAAGCAACGCCGCTTCCAAAGCCGCGGAAATCCCAGGCCAGTAACCCTCCGCATCCGGCACCTCATCCACCGTTTCCAGAACCCCGGGCGCCCGCAGCACCGTCTCCAAGGTCGGACGGCCTTCCAATCCGAGGTCCTCGCCGATCAAGGCGAATTCCCGGGCGTACGCCGACGCGAGAACCCGGTTCACCCGCACCGCCTGCGCCCGCCGCTCGCTCCCGGCATGCAGCGTCACCCGCACGCTCACACGGCCACGCGAAAGCCGCCGGTTCAGCTCGTCCCGGATCCTCGCCTCGAGCACATCCAGATCCCGCGGCAGATTCACGGAAATCTCGCTCTGACGACGATTCACCGAACTCAGTTCCACCGTGATCTTGCACCCGTCGTGAGCCGCTTCGCCGCAGCCGTATCCAGTCATCGACCTCATTCTTCGAGCCGGCATATCGGGAACACCCCCGGCTTGCCATCCCTATTTTTGACGAACCCCCTCATCGGCTGGCATCATCGTCATCGGCCCGCTTGGCACCCACCCACGGAGCGCCTAGCCTGCCGCCATGTCTCCCAGCGTCCGATCCGGTGACCGCGCGGCGCGCAGCTCGATGGCCTCGATCCTCCGACTCCGACCCAGTCCGCGACTCCGACGTTTTGCCCCAGTCCCCGCCATCACGAGCACTCTCGCCCTCCTGGCTTGCCTTCCACGGACACTCTCCCTTGTCCCAGCCCACGCGCTCGCCCTCACCTTCGCCCTCACCCTCGCCCTCGCCGCCGGCGTCACGGGCTGCGGTCCCAAAAACGCTGAATTCCAATCCGCCCCCGCCAATGCGGCCGCCGCCCCGAAATCCGAGGACGAATTCCAGCGCCTGTCGGTCATGGGCCGCAGCTTCTACGACTCCAACGAAGCCACCAAGGCGGTCGAACCCTTCCGCCAGGCCGTCGCCCTCCAACCCACCCATCCCGACGCCCGCCAGAATCTCGCGAACGCCCTTCTCCGCGCCAACGACCCCGCCGGAGCCGCCGAGCAGGCCCGTGAACTGCTCCGCCTCAATCAAAGCCTCGGCGCCGCCCACTTCATCTTGGGCGCCGCCCTCCTCCGCGAAGGCCAGGCCGAACAGGCCATCCAGGCCCTCCAGGTCGCCAAGGACTTCGACCGCACCGTCAACGCCGTCAGCTACCTCCTCGGACGCGCCCATCTGGATCTCGGGCATTTCGACGACGCCGCCGCGCTCTTCGAGGAAGTCACCCAGTTCGAAACCAATCATCCGTCCGCCTTCTACAACCTCAGCCAGACGCTCACCCGCCTCGGTCGCACCGAAGACGCCGCCGCCGCTCTCAACACCCATCGCGCGCTCCTCGATCAACGCGGCGGAACTTCCGTCGACCCGTCGGCCGTCGAAAAATGCGCGTACACCGAAATCAAAGTTCCGTTTCGCCTCGAACAACCCGATCCCAACGGCGTCGCCGTCTCCTTCGTCGACGCCACCGAACCGTTCCTCGGACCCGACGCGTCGCGCTTCGCGGGCCCGCTCGGCGTCATCGACATCAATCACAATGGCGCCAACGACCTGCTCGTCCGTGACGGGCCGTCCCAGTTCCGGCTGCTCATCAACGACGGAACCCGTCTCGCTCCCGGCCCTAATCCCGTCGCCGTCCACCCCGAGGCGCGCTACTCGCGCGTCCTCGTCGGCGACCTCAACCGCGACCGGTACGAGGACATCGTCATCCTGGGCGATCGCGGTCTCCACGCCTTCCGCCTCGCCACCAACGGCGTCATGACCGATTCGACCGCGTTCTCGAACCTCCGGAACCAGCCGGCCGAGGACGGCCTCATGATCGACGTCGATTTCGCCGGCAGCCTCGACCTCGTGCTGGTCACCCCGACCAACCGCGCCCTCCGCCTGCTCCGCAATCTCGGCAACATGTACTTCACGAATGCCACCGACGTCTCGGGTTTCGCGGACGGACCCGATGGCGTCCAATCCCTCGTCGCCGACGACTGGAACGGCGACGAACTGAGCGACTTTCTGATCTCACGCGCCGGCCAGCCTCCGATGCTCCTGGCCAAGCAACGCGGCGGACCCGTCACCAACGCCCCTCCCGCGATCCCCTGGCCCGCCACCACCGTGTTCGCCGTCGGCGACCTCAACAACGACCTGCGCAACGACCTCGTGCTCGCCGAAACTGGACAACTGACCCTCGTTCTCAACGGATTCGCGGAACGCGTCACCGTGCCCCTCGCCGCCCCCGGCGCCTCCGCCACCGCTGGCGGCGAACTCCGTTCCGTCGCCCTCCTCGACTACGACAACGACGGCTGGCTCGACATCCTCGCCACCACGGACACCGGCCTGCGCGCCTGGCGGAACGCCGGAAAATCCGGGTTTCCGGAAACCACGGCCGCCCTGGGACTCGACAAGATCGCCGCCGGCCCCGTGTCGTCGCTGGTCGCCGCCGACTTCGACAACGACGGCGACACCGACCTCGCGGCCGCTGGCGAGGGACTGGGGATCCGCCTCCTCCGCAACGAAGGCGGCAACGCCAACCACCAGCTCAAGCTCCGCCTTCTCGGCACCCGTTCCAACGCCAGCGGACTCGGTCTCCGCATCGAGGCCGTCGCCGGAAACTGGCGAGCCCTCCGAACCGTCCATCAGCTCCCGATCGAAATCGGAGTCGGAAGCCGCACCAAGATCGACACGCTCAATGTCCGCTGGTTCGACACCATGAGTACGGACGTCGACACCCCCGTCCAGGACCGCGAACAGATCGCCATGGTCGAACTCATCCGGCCCACGGGTTCGTGTCCCTACCTCTACCGTTGGAACGGCCGGGAGTTCACCTTCGTCACCGATCTGCTCGGAGCCGCTCCCGTCGGCCTTCCTGTCGCGGAAGGCCGCTACATCGAGGCCGATCCCGACGAGATCGTCCGCATCGGCGACGAGGCCGAATTCCCGCCGCGCGACGGCCGATACACGGTCCAGATCACCGAGGAACTCCGCGAAGTCCTCTACCTCGACCAGGTCGCCCTGCTCGTCGTGGATCACCCGCCCGGCACGGAAGTCATCTCCACCGACAAACTGGTCCCCGGCCGCCCCTTCCCCGATACCGGCGTGATCACCGTCCGAAACGCGCGCCCGCCGATCCATGCGGTGGATCTCGCCGGAACCGACGTCACCGCCGCCCTGCGAACCGCCGACCGACAGATGGTTTCCCCCCCCGAATTGCGCCCTCCGCAGCAGCGCGGCTACGCCCAACCGCACGGCGTGGTCCTCGATTTCGGCCCGATCGATCCCGCCGCGCCGAATGTCCTCGTTCTCGAAGGCTGGCTCCGCTTCGGCGGAGGCATGGCCAACATCGCCGCCAGCCGCGATCCCGATGTCGGCTTCCCGTTCCCCACCCTCGAAGCCGAAGTCGACGGCGCCTGGCAACCGATCGATGTCACGGTAGGCGCTCCCTGCGGCAAGACCAAGACCCTCGCCGCGGACCTCTCCAACCGGCTGCCCAAGGGAACGAAACGCCTCCGGCTGAGCGCCGGGTTCGAGATCCACTGGGATCGGATCGCCCTCGCCGAAAACGCGGGCGAATCCACAACGCGGATCCAGCGGATCGAACCCACCCGAACCGACCTGCACTGGCGCGGTTACTCGGAGTTCCAGGATCTACCCCCAACCCAGCCGCTGTCCCCCGACTACGCCCGCGTCCGCTCCTGGCCCGACTGGCGAATCACGCCGTCCGGATGGTGCACCCGATACGGCGCCGTCGACGAACTCACCGCGCAACGGGACGGCGGTCTCGTCCTCCTGAACGGCGGGGACGAACTGACCGTCGAGTTCGCCGCCGATCGCGTCGTCCCACGACCGTCCGCCAGTACCAGGACGTTCTTCCTGTTCTCCGTCGGCTGGGACAAGGACGCCGACTTCCACGTGGCCCACGGGAATCGCGTCGAACCCCTGCCCTGGGAAACGATGGACGACCAGCGCTACGGACGGGAGCCCCGGCCGCCCCACCCGGGCGACGTCCTCAATCAACGGTTCAACACCCGCTGGGTTGGACCCATCGCCCAGATCCGAAGGCACGGTCCCCGGCAGGAAACGCCCTGACCACAGGCGCTGGGAACGGTTCCTCGATGATTCCAGTGGATGGGTTGAGATTGCCGGGAATCAACCTGAGGCGCCGTCGGAACGGGCCGCTCCTACGGAGCTTGGGGGATACTTGGGTATCGGCCAGCTATAGACAGGTCGCCCCTGACGGGGCTTCGGCCAGGATTCCCCACGGGCAGGCCCTTTCGAGGGAACCGTGCGCCTCCCAAGGCCCGTAGGGCCGACCTGTTGATAGTCGTGCGGCATGTTGAGGATCTTAAGCTCCGCTAGGAGCGACCCAAGCCCCAGGCGTGAATCGGCTGAGCCGATGACCCACCGGAAATATCGAGGAACCCTGGGAACCGTGAAGGACAGGCCAATCCCGAACCAAGGTCAGTGGGACCGGCCCACAGTCACCACCACTTGAAGTTCGGATCGGGGGCGGGTGACCACACCCACGGCTCCATGATCCTGGGCTCCGGGAAGAGGTAGTACTCCACGTGCCCGTCGCCAAAGAGCATGTTGTAGCGACTCTTGCCCCGGTCGTTGTGCCAGATGCTGCGGCGATCCGTGTTGCCCCGGTTCGCATGCCAAGGCCAATCGCCCTGGATGATCTTGTTCACCGGGCTGATCGCGATCTCGGACGTCTTGATCGGCGTCGCCTGGGGCGTCCCCTTCACTCCCCGGCTGTCCCCCGTCACATGCTTCACCCGGAACGCATCCGACGCCCAGTTCACCAGGTAACTGTTGCCGTACTGGAAGTAGCAGTTCGTCTGCACCCGCGTGTTGCGGAAGATGTCCCCCTTGTCCGCGGGACACCAAAACACCTCCTTGACCTGGGTGTAGCGGTTGAGCGGCCGGTTCGTCGCCGCCACGAACACGTCGTAGGTCCCGTCCTTCCCCCCCGTCGAAGCCCAATCCGGATGCACGGGATACCATTCGTTGTTGTCGTCCGCGTACATCGCGAACGCCAACCCGATCTGACGCTCGTTGCTGGCGCACTTCACCTGGTTGGCCTTGACCTTGGCGCGCGCCAGCGCCGGAAGAAGCATGCTGGCGAGAATCGCGATGATCGCGATCACCACGAGGAGTTCGATCAGCGTGAAACCGTCCGAAGATCCGCGCCTCGGCGCGTTGGCGATGATGGGCTCGTTGCTCATGGGCGGGGGTGGGTGGCTTGGCTTGGACTCGACTTCGCGGTGGAACCTGGGG
This sequence comes from Limisphaerales bacterium, assembly GCA_050250555.1. Taxonomy (GTDB): domain Bacteria; phylum Verrucomicrobiota; class Verrucomicrobiia; order Limisphaerales; family CAIMTB01; genus CAIMTB01. Next base: position 381 of record JBFWOK010000049.1, on the reverse strand, counting down.
ACTCGGAGACGTCACCAGCTTTCGCGAACCCTGGCAATCGGGAGTTCCGTGAATCGGAATGACTCTCGCAGCGGCACCGGATGCTCTCACGGAGGCACCAAGCCACGGAGATGATTGCCGCGAAGGGGCCCCCGTCGAACCCGCAGTCGAGTCCCGGCGAAAGGCTGCTACCGGACCGCATCACCAAGAACAGCCTTGGGAATCCGAATCCGCACCCTTCATGCCTCAGCGCCTAAGTGCCTCCGTGAGCAAATCCCCCCAAAACCCCGCGTAAGAAACCACGAAGCGCACGAAGAGCACGAAGGGAGAGGCGGAAGCGAGTCCTTGATCGGGATTGACCTGTAGCGGATTGCCGAGGCCGGAACGAATCATGCTTCCTTC
>JBFWOK010000048.1:0-39397 GCA_050250555.1 Limisphaerales bacterium | reverse complement strand
GCCTGGTGAACGCCGCCCACGCCCTCGGTCTCGCGGTGGTCCTCGACGTGGTCTCCAACCACCTGGGACCCGAGGGGAACTATCTCGGCGAGTTCGGGCCCTACTTCACGAACCGCTATTCGACGCCCTGGGGAGCGGCCCTGAATTTCGACGGGCCGGACAGCAGCGACGTGCGGCGCTACTTCCTGGAGAACGCGCTCCACTGGCAGTCCGAGTTCCACCTGGACGCGCTCCGGCTCGATGCGGTCCACGCGATCCGGGATTTCTCGGCGATCACCTTTCTCGAGGAACTCGCGGCCTCGTCGCGGCGGCAGTCGGAGGCCTTGAATCGGCGGTTCCACCTGATCGCCGAGAGCGATATGAACATGGCCCGTCATATTCTGCCTCCCGAGCTGGGCGGCTACGGATTGGACGCGCAATGGAGCGACGACTTCCACCACGCGCTGCACACGTTGCTGACGGGTGAACGGAACGGGTACTACCAGGATTTCGGCGGGGTGACGCAGCTCGGGAAGGTCTGGCGTGAAGGCTACGCCTACACCGGGGAGATGTCGCGGTACCGCCGCCACCGGCACGGGAGCAGCCCCCATCGGAACGGATCGAAACAGTTTGTCGTGTGCATTCAGAATCACGACCAGGTCGGCAACCGCCTGGTCGGGGATCGCCTCGCCGCGACGCTGTCCCTGGAGCAGCTGAAATTGGCGGCGGGCGCCGTTCTCCTGTCCCCATTCATCCCTATGCTCTTCATGGGCGAGGAATACGGGGAGACCGCGCCGTTCCAGTATTTCATCAGCCACACCGACCCGGCGCTGGTCGAGGCGGTGCGCAAGGGACGGCGCGAGGAGTTCAAGGCGTTTGGCGGGACCGGCGAGGCGCCCGACGCCCAGGCGGAAGCGACCTTCACGGAGTGCGCGCTGGATCACGGCGCGGCGGAGCGGGAACCGCACCGGACGCTCCTGGAGTTTCATCGCGAACTTCTGGCGTTGCGGAAGCGGACGCCCGGCGTGGCGGACGCTGGGAAGGAAAACCTCGCCACGACACCCTTCGAAACCGAAGGTGTCCTCGCTGTGCGTCAGGGGCCGGACGGGCGCGAAGTTGTGCTGGTGTTCAACTTCTCACCCGCGACGCGCGCCCTCGACATTCCGATGCCGCCTGGACGCTGGGCTTGCCTGATCGATAGCGCGCTGCCGCGGTGGTCGGGGCCCGGGACTTCCGACACGTCGACGGTGGTGAGTTCCGGGGCCGTCCGACGGGTGCGCCCGGGGCATTCCATGGTGGCCTACGAGCGCCTTTCGCGCGGCTGATCCGACGGTTGACACGCTATGGAACGATTCATCTGTATTCACGGCCATTTCTATCAGCCTCCCCGGGAGAATCCCTGGCTCGAAACCATCGAACTCCAAGACTCGGCCTATCCCTACCATGACTGGAACGAGCGGATCACCGCGGAGTGTTACGCGCCCAACGCGACGGCGCGGCGGATCGATGGAGACGGACGGATCGTGGACGTCGTCAACAATTACTCCCGGATCAGCTTCAACTTCGGGCCGACGCTTCTGGCGTGGATGGCGGACCATGCTCCCGACGTCCTGGCCTCAATCATCGAAGCCGACCGCCGGAGCCGTGAACGATTCTCGGGGCATGGATCTGCGATCGCCCAGGTCTACAACCACATCATCCTTCCGCTTGCGAATTCGCGGGACAAACACACGCAGGTCCTCTGGGGTATCCGGGATTTTCAACATCGTTTCGGCCGGAAGCCGGAGGGCCTCTGGCTCTCGGAGACCGCGGCGGACACGCCCTCGCTCGAGGTCCTCGCGGACCAGGGCATCAAGTACACGATTCTCTCCCCCTATCAGGCGAGCCGCGTGCGGCCGTTGGCGGGCGGGGATTGGAAGGACGTGAACGGCGGGCGGGTGGATCCCTCGCGCCCCTACCTGGTCCGGCTCCCGTCCAAGAGATCCATCGTGGTGTTCTTCTACGACGGTCTGATTTCCAAGGCGGTCGCGTTCGAGCACCTGCTCAATTCGGGGGAGGGATTCGCGGGTCGGCTTCGCGACGGCTTCGATGACGATCGCCAATGGGACGAACTGGTCCATATAGCGACCGACGGCGAGTCCTACGGGCACCACCATCGGCACGGCGAGATGGCCCTGGCGGCCGCGCTCGACATCATCGAGAACGGCCAGTTCGCCAGGCTGACCAACTACGGCGAGTTCCTTGAAAGGCACCCGCCCTCGGTTGAGGCGCAGATCCATGAGGGAAGCGCCTGGAGCTGTTCGCACGGCGTCGGCCGCTGGTTTCACGACTGCGGCTGCAACAGCGGGGGGCGGCCCGGGTGGAACCAGCGCTGGCGCGCGCCCCTGCGCGAGGCCCTTGACTGGTTGCGCGACGAGCTCGCCGCGCGTTTCGAGAATATGGCGGCGAAGCTGCTCAAGGATCCCTGGGCCGCCCGAAACGACTACATCTCCCTGATGCTGGACCGGTCCGACGAGAATCTCGCCTCGTTCCTGGATCGCCACGCGATCCTTCCCCCGGATCCGGATCAGCAGGTGTCGATCCTTCGTCTGCTGGAGCTTCAGCGCCACGCGATGCTCATGTACACGAGCTGCGGTTGGTTCTTCGATGAACTGTCGGGCATCGAGACGGTCCAGGTGATCCAGTACGCCGGGCGCGCGCTTCAGTTGCTCCAGAATCTCGGCGGCGACGACCTGGAACCGGAGTTCCTGGCCCGCCTGGCCAAGGCGCCGAGCAACATTCCGGACCATCGCAACGGAAAGATCATCTACGAGAAATTCGTGAAACCGGCGGTCATGAACCGCGAGAAGCTCGGCGCGCACTTCGCCGTCAGTTCCCTCTTCGAAACCTATCCCGACGACACCCGCATCTATTCGTGCCGCTTCCAGCAACAGCACCGGCAGATGCTCACCGCGGGACGCGCGAAACTGATCATCGGCCGGTCAACCGTGACGTTCGACAACACCCGCGCCTCCGACACCTTCAGCTACGCGGCGCTCCACCTCGGCGATCACAACGTCAATGGTGGCGTCCGGTACTTCCGAGGCGAGGAGGCTTACCAGGAACTTGTCGGCGAAATGACCGAGGCGTTCAACCGCGCCGAGTTCCCGCAGGTGATCCGGCTGATGGACAAACATTTCGGCGAGTCCTTTTACTCGCTCAAGAATCTGTTCCGCGACGAGCAGCGCAAGGTGCTCAGCCAGGTGCTGTCGGCGACCGACCAGGAAATCGAGAGTCACTTCCGGCAGATCGCCGGCCAGCACACGCCGCTGGCGCGGTTCCTGAAAGACATCGGCGCCCCGATGCCTCCGCCTCTGAGGACCGCGGTGGACTTCGTGCTCAACTGTGATCTCCGTCGGGAGTTCGAGCGTGAGGATCCGGATCCCGGCCGAATCCGCGACCTCGTGGACCAGGCGCGGGACGAAAGTGTCGAGTGGCATCACGCCGACCTGGGCTACGTCATCAAGGGGCGTCTGGACCGAAGGATGGAACGGCTGGCGGAATCCGCCGACGACCTCGCGTACCTCGCGCGGACAGCCGAGCTGGCGGAGGCCGTCCGAGCAACGGGGATCGATGTCAACCTCTGGAAAACCCAGAACCTGTGCGCCTCCATGATCCGGACGGTCGCGGTGGAAAAAGCGGCGAAGGCCGAGGCGGGCGACCCGGAGGCGGGCGAGTGGCTGGAGCGTTTCAAGTGCCTGAGCGAGCAACTCGGGTTTCAGGTGGGAGGTATCGGGAGGCGATGAGTGTTCCGCGTGCCACGTATCGGATGCAGTTCCACGCCGGGTTCACGCTCCGGGACGCGCTAGGGCTCGTGCCCTATCTGGACGATCTCGGGGTGAGCCATCTCTACGCGTCGCCACTGCTCAAGGCGCGCCGCGGAAGCCCGCATGGGTACGACACGTGCGATCCATCCGCCATCGAACCCGACATCGGCGACGAATCGGATCTCGAGACCCTCGCCGGGGCGCTGCATCAGCGCGGGATGGGGCTCATCCTTGACATCGTCCCGAACCACATGGCCGCCAGCCCGCAGAATCCCTGGTGGCGGGACGTGCTGAAACAGGGTCGCGCGAGTCGGCATGCCGACGCGTTTGACATCGATTGGAACGTTCCGGACCCGTCGTTGCGGGGCCGGGTGCTGCTGCCGATCCTGGGCGACGAAATCGATCAAGTCCTTTCGCGCGGGGAACTGGTCCCCGCGGTGGGGGAGGACGGGGTCGTCGTCCGGTATTTCGACCACTCACTTCCCACGGCTCCCGAATCCTTGCCGTCCGAAAGGGGCTCCGCGGAGGAGGTCGTCGCGTGGTTGAAGGAGGATTCCACCGCTTGGCGGACGCTGCTCGATCGTCAACACTACCGCCTCGCGTTTTGGCGTCACGGCGACGCGCGCCTGAACTATCGCCGGTTCTTCACGATCACCGATCTTGTCGGCGCGCGCGTCGAACTGCCCCGCGTCTTCGAGGCGACCCACCGCAAGGTGCTCGAATGGCACAGGCGCGGCTGGGTTGACGGGTTTCGCGTCGATCATCCGGATGGCTTGTGGGATCCCAAGGAATACTTCGAACGCCTCCGGACGGCGGCTCCGAAGGCTTGGATTGTCGTCGAGAAGATCCTCGAAACGGGCGAGGACCTGCCCGAGGACTGGCCGGTGGCGGGCACGACCGGCTACGATTTCCTGGCCCGCGCGCTGGGACTTTTCGTCGATCCCGGAGGGAAAGAGCCCCTGACCGATTTTTACGCGGCCTTCACGGGCGAGCCCGTCGATTACCTCCGCCTGGTCCGGGAAAAGAAACGCTGGATGTTGCGCCACGGGTTGGAGGCGGAAGTCGTCCGTTTGGCGCGTCTTTTCCGCGAGGCTATGAGCGTCACTTCGGGACCAACGAAACCATCTCCCGACCTAGAATTGCTTCGGGACGCGGTGCTGGAGTTGGGGGCGTGTTTTCCCGTGTACCGGACCTACGTCCGCGCCGGTTCGCAGGGCGCGGCCCAGGAGCCGATTCGCGCGATGGATTCGGAGGTCATCCGCGATGCCGTCGCGGCGGCGTGGGGCGAACGTCCCGAATTGGCCGGGGTCCTCGAGGTTCTCCAGGACATGCTTCTCCTCCGCACACCGAGCCCGGCCGCGGGCGAGTTCGCGATGCGGTTCCAGCAGCTGACGGGACCCGCCATGGCGAAGGGGGCCGAGGACACGGCCTGTTATTGTTACAACCGCCTGGTGGCCCTCAACGAGGTGGGCGGAAACCCCGCTGAGTTCGGCTTGGCCGTCGACTCCTTCCATCGCGCCTGTCAGGCGTCCCTCGAGCGCTGGCCCGACGCCATGCTGGCCACATCAACCCACGACACCAAGCGCGGCGAGGATGTCCGGATGCGACTCGCGCAGCTCTCGGAGATCCCGGATCGCTGGCGCGAGGCGGTTGCCCGTTGGTCGCGCGGGAACGAAGGACACCGGCGGAACGGGTGGCCGGACCGCAACACCGAGTACCTCTACTACCAGACCCTCGTGGGCGCGTGGCCGCTCCCCGTGGACCGCGCGATCGCTTACATGGAAAAGGCCGTGCGCGAGGCCAAGTTGCGGACCGACTGGACGGCGCCCGTCGCCGGCTTCGAGGAGGCGCTTCGGGAATTCATCACCCGGACGCTGGAGGACCCTGAATTCGTCAGGGACGTGGCGCGGTTCGTGGCGCCGCTTGCCCGATCGGGCATGATCGTGTCGATCGGGCAAACCCTGCTGAAGCTGGTCACGCCGGGGGTCCCCGACATCTACCAGGGCACGGAGATCGCGGATGACAGCCTCGTGGATCCGGACAACCGCCGGCCGGTGGATTTCGCGCGCCGACAGGCCCTTCTGACGGACCTGGATCAGGCGTCGGCGAATGGGCGCCTCCCGGATCTGATCGCGGAATGGGTTCGGACGCCGGAGGACGGTCGCCTCAAGCTGCATGTCATTCGGGCGGCCCTCGCGTATCGGAAGCGGCATCCCGACCTTTTCCGCTCCGGTCGCTACCTGCCGCTGGAGGCAACGGGCTCGAAGGCCGCGCGGGTCGTCGGATGTGCGCGGCTGCTGGATGGAATCGCGGTGATCGCGGTGATTCCCCGATGGATCGTGGGTCTGGCGACGGGACAGGACGAGCTTCCGACCGGCGAAGGCACCTGGGGGGACACGAGGCTGGAGCTTCCGGAGGAACTTCGTGGGCGGGATCCGGTGGGGTGGGTGGGTCGACGTTGGCTCAACCTCCTCACGGGCGAACGCGTCGACGTGGTGGCGTCATCGAAGTTGGGGGCCTCGATCCGCATCGCGGAGGCACTTCGCACCTTTCCGGTCGCGCTGCTCGCCGCGGCGGAGGCGGGGTTGGCGGATTCCCGCGGTGAACTCGGACGCAACTGAACCAACATGACAGGACAACAACTGCTGGATGGGTTGGCGGCGGGTGTTTCGACGCTCATCGCGGGTGTGCTGGAGGCGCTCCTGGGGCCATCGGCCCAGCAACCGTGGATTGGCCGGATCACGGGGACGGACCTTGGCGTGGTTCTGTTCTTCGTGGTCGTGGCCTGGATCGTGAGCCGCGTGCTCCAGGCGATCCTGCGCCGGAAGCTGGCGCCGACCGGGGGTGATCGCCCAAAGGCCGGGGGCGAGGGCGAGGGCGAGGGTGAGGGTGAGGGTGAGGGTGAGTCAGCGGATGGTTGGCGGGCGCAGGCCTGGCGGTCGGCGGCTTTGCCCGTGCGGTTGCTCGTTGGGATCTACGGGGCCTATCTCGCGGCGACTCCGGTCCTGCTTCGTCTGACCGCCGGCGGTGAAGAACACCCGCTGCGGCGCTTTTTCGATCTGCTGTTCAATGTCGGGGTCCTGGTGGTGGCGTTCTGGTTGTTCTTCGGATTCACTCGGGTGCTCGAGACCGGGCTGAGGACGTGGGCGAAGGCGACGGGGAGCAAGCTGGACGACCTGGTCGTGCCCCTGCTGGGTCGGAGCCTGCGGGTCGTGATTCCGGTGGTGGGTATCATCTTCGCGCTCCCGATGGTGGGGCTCCCCGAACACCTGGAGGGAGTGGTCGGCAAGGGAAGCAGCCTCCTGATCATCGGCACCGTCGCCTATGTGCTCGTTCAGGTTGTCGGCCTCCTGGAACGGGCGGTCATGGCTCGATTCGACATCAAGGCGGCGGACAATCTGCAGGCCCGCAAGGTCTTCACCCAGGTCCACGTCCTGAGCAAGGCGCTCTACGTCATCGTCGGGATCTTCACGGTGGCGTCGATGCTGATGCTTTTCGAAGACGTCCGCCGTTTTGGGACAAGCCTGCTCGCGTCGGCCGGGGTCGTCGGGATCATCGTGGGTTTCGCCGCGCAACGGGCGATCGCCAACCTCTTCGCGGGATTCCAGGTCGCCATGACCCAACCCATCCGGCTCGACGATGTCGTCGTCGTCGAAGGCGAATGGGGCCGGGTCGAGGAGATCACCCTGACCTATGTCGTGCTCCGGATCTGGGACGAGCGCCGTCTCGTGCTGCCGCTGAGCTATTTCATCGAGAAGCCGTTCCAGAATTGGACCCGGGTCTCGGCCGACATCCTCGGCTCCGTCGTGCTCTGGGCCGACTACTCCCTGCCGATCGCGGAACTGCGTCCCGCGGTCGGTCGGATCGTCGAAGGCTGCCCGAACTGGGACCGGAGATTCTGGAACCTCCAGGTCACCGACGCCACGGATCGGGCCATGCAATTTCGCGTGCTCGCCACGGCCTCCAATTCCTCCAAGGCGTGGGAACTCCGCTGCGAGATTCGCGAGAAGATTCTCGCTTTCATTCAGCAGCGGTACCCGGAGAGCCTTCCCCGGGTGCGCGCGACCGTGGATCCGTCCGGTTTGAAGGCGCCGGAGGACCCCGGAACAGCCGGGATGATCCCGGCCCGTCCCGCAACTCCATGACATGACCCCACGATCCCTTGATGAAATGAAGGCGTCCCGCGGAACGTTCCTCCGAACGATGTTCCTTGGCGTTTCGGTCCTGGGACTTGGAACGTCGGTGGCGCTGGCCCAGGGCGCGGACACCGCGACGCCCGGGAGCGACGCGTGGTTGACCTTCGGCCTCGACCGGCTCTCCCTGCTTCAAAAGGTATGGCTCGGGAATCCGATCTGGCGCTACGTGGCGTCGCTGCTTTACGTGTCGCTGGCGTTCGGAGCCGCGCACCTGGTGGACCGCCTGTTCCGGAATGGCTTCAAGAAGCTCGCCGCCCGCTCGAAGACCCAGTTGGACGACCTTCTCGTCGAACTCGTTCGCGGTCCCCTGCGGATCATCTGCTTCGTCGTGCTCTTGAACATCGGCCTCCGCGTGCTGGCGTGGCCGGACTGGATGGCCGACCTGATTACCAAGGGTGTCAAGATCGCGATCGGCGGTTCCATCGCGTACGTGGCGCTGAAGTTCGTCGATCTCGTGATGGGACTTTGGCAGCGGAGGCTCGATGCGGCGGGGCAGGGCATGCTGGACATGCAGCTGCTGCCCGTCATTCGGAAGAGCCTGAAAGTCTTCATTGTCGTCGTGGTCGCCTTGGTGACCGCCCAGAATCTCAACATGGATGTGACCGGCCTCCTGGCGTCCCTGTCCATCGGCGGCCTCGCCGTGGGCCTCGCGGCGCAGGACACCCTGTCCAACCTCTTCGGGGCCGTCGCCCTGTTCGCGGACAAGCCGTTTCGCGTCGGCGACCGCATCCAGCTGGATTCGATCGACGGGAACGTGGAATCCATCGGGCTGCGGAGCACCCGGATCCGGAACCTCGACGGCCACCTGGTCACGGTGCCCAACCGGACTGTCGCCAACGCGAACGTCACGAATGTGAGCGGCCGCCCGAACATCAAGACCGTGATGAATGTCGGGGTGACCTACGACACGCCCGCGGAGCGGGTTCAGAGGGCGATGTCGATCATCGAGGAGATTTTCAAGCCCCATCCGATGACCGCGGATCTCATCATCAGCTTCAACAAGTTCAACGATTCGTCGCTGAACATCCTCGTCCTGCATTGGTGGAACAGCACCGATTTCCGGAATTACCTCGAAGGCATTCAGAAGCTCAACCTCGAGTTGAAACGGCGCTTCGACGAGGAACGCATCGATTTCGCGTTCCCGACCCAGACCGTCTATGTGAAGAACGAGCCCGTGGCCGGGACCCTGCCCGAGGCCGCGGCCAAGGAGACCTGAACGTGGAAACGTCGGCTCCCGCCGCGGAGAATGCTCAGAACGGCCAGAGCGACGGAATCACCCAGGTGGCCACGGCGCAAAAGATGAGGTTGAGCGGGAGCCCCACCTTGAGGAAATCCGAGAAGCGATAGCCTCCCGCCCCGTAGACGAGGGTGTTGGTCTGATATCCGATCGGCGTCGCGAAGCAGGCCGACGCGCCCAGGGCGACGGCGATGAGAAAGGGGCGCGGACTGACCTGAAGGGCGGTTGCCGCCTGGATCACGACCGGAGTGAGAAGAACCGCGACCGCATTGTTGGACAGGAAGTTGGTCAGCGCCGACGTGAGCACCACCACGACCGACAACAGGACAAGCGGCCCTCCGTCGCCCACTCCCTGGATCAGCGACCTCGCGACGAACTCCGCGCCGCCGGTTTTTTCCAGGGCCTGACCCAGGGCCAGCATTCCGAAGATCAGGAAGATGACCTTCCAGTCGACCGACTGGTACGCCTCATCGGCCTGGAGGCATCCGGTGACCACCACGGCCAAGGCCCCGAGCAAGGCGAGCGCGGCGATCGGCATGACCCCCATCGCCGCGAGGACCACGACCCCCACCATCGCGCCCAGGGCGAAGGCCTGGCGGCGCGGGCGCCGGGCGGTCGGGGGGACATCGAGGAGCAGCAGGAAATCGCGATGGCCGCGCAGTTCCCGGACCGCGGACTCGGGGCCTTCCACCAACAGGGTGTCGCCGTAGTGGAGTTCGACGTCCGCGAAATCGGCCCGGAGGTTGACGCCCTGCCGGTGCACCGCCAGGACGAGCACGCCGTACGAACGGCGGAAGTTCGCCTCGCGGATGCTCCGGCCGTGGAGGGTGGAAAGCGGGCCGATGACGCACTCCGCGACGACGGCCTTTTCGGCGCCGACGAGTTCGACGCCGAGCGTGGCCCTGGGGAAGAGTTCGACGCCCTTGAGTTTGTCCAGTTCGAGCACCGAGGTGCGTTCGGTCGTGAGGCGCAGGCGGTCCCCGCGTTCGAGGACGACCTCGTTGAGCGGGGTCGTCACCGGGAGGTCGCTCCGGATGATTTCGAGGACACGCGCCTTCGGTTGGTTGGCGAAGGGCGTTTCCCGGAGCGGCTTGCCGACGAGGGGGGAACTGGCCGCGACAAGGACTTCGGTTAGGTACTCCTTCGAATGACTGGTCTGGAGGATGGACGCGAGGGTTTCGCGGGCCGGAAGCAGCCGGCGCCCGGCCGTCAGGAGGTAGATGAGGCCGGTCCCGCCGAGGATCCAGCCGGCTTTGCCGAGTTCGAACATGCCGATCGGCGGTTGGCCCAGTTGCTGGGCCGTCGCGCTGACGAGGATGTTCGTCGAGGTCCCGATCAGGGTGGAGAGGCCGCCGAGGATGGAGGCGAACGACAGCGGGATGAGGAGTTTCGACGGCGCGAGCCCCCGCTTCGCGGCGAGGGTGATCAGGATGGGCATGAACACGACCACGACGGGCGTGTTGTTGATGAACGCCGACAACAGGAAGACGATCGGAAGCACCGCGGCCAGGACCGAGAGTTCGGTGCTTCCGACGCAGCGGTTCAACAGGTGGGCGATGTCGTCGATCACGCCCGTTCGTTCGAGGGCCGCGCTCAGGATGAACATGCAGGCCACGGTGATGGGCGCCTCGTTGCTGAACACCTGGAACGCCTCCGCCGGGGTGAGGATCCCGGGGCCCAGGATCAACCCGAACGCCACCATCGCCACGACGTCGAACGAGAGTTTCTCCGACACCATCAGCCCGAAGGCGACGACGAGCACCACGAAGACGTACTGCATTTCCCAGGTCATGCTGGATTTCGGTGGGTCGACGGTCTGGAGCGCGGAGCGGACACGGGACGGGAACGCTAGAGGACCGCTGGGCTCCCTCCCAGCCCTGATATTCCCCAAATGGAAGTGTCACGACTTTGTCAGCGATCGGGGAAGACACCTCGAGAGCCGGAAGCCGACCTGAAGGCCGTCGTCGTCACCACCCCGAGTTCTCGAGGCGGCGGAGCAGATCGGACTCAACCTTGCGCCATTCGCCGGGGGTGAGGGCCCGCGTGGCGAGGACGTCGGGAAACACCCTCTCGGCGTGGGCTCGAACCATCGTGCGCGTCAGTCCCGGAGTCCGGGGACGTGGTTGGATCGTCGCGCGGCGCCTTGGAGTCTTCATGGGGCCCGGGGAAACGAGCGGGACGGAGGGATTCCGTCGGGCGGGATTCCGAGTTCAACTCTCAATGGGCGGCATCGTAACCCGCGGGGGCCAAAGCACCATCGGGCGGGCTCCCAACCGCGCATCAGCGAAACACCTAGCCAATGGCTTCGACCCAGAGGACCGCGTGCCGCGTGAGCTCGGGTCCCGTCCGAACCTGGAGCTTCCGCTTGATGCTTGCCCGGTGGGCTTCGACGGTCTTGGCGCTCATCCCGAGGCTTTTGGAGATTTCCTTGGTCTCCTTGGCCCGCCCGATCAGCGTGAACACCTCCAACTCCCGGTCGGTGAGGAGTTCGACGGGGGAAAGTGTGCCGGCGGAGGGCTGGTTCCCGGAGAGGGTGTTCAGCAGGCGGGTCGAAGCTTCGCCGCTGAGGTGGATCCGGCCGCCCAGGACGTTCCGGATCGCGGCGATGAGATCCTGGCCCGTCTGGTGCTTGGAAACGTACCCCCGGGCGCCGGCGCGCAGCACCCGCTCAGCGAAGACCGCCTCGTCGTGCATCGAGAGCACGAGGATCGGCAGGTCGGGGCGCACGGCTCGAAGATCCCGGATCAGTTCGAGCCCGTTGCGTCCGGGAAGGTTGATGTCCGCCAAGACCAGGTCGGGTCGGCACGGATCGATGGCCGTCAGCGCCTCCGCCGCCGTTGTCGCCTCCCCGCAAACGACCAGGTCCGGTTCCTGATTGATCTGGCTCACCAGTCCTTCCCGCAGCACGGCATGGTCGTCGACGATCAGGATGCGGCGACGGTCCGAACGGGATTTCGTTCCTCGAGGGGAGGGCATGGATGGTTTCACTCTTCATCCCCGGAATTGGGCGGCCACGGAACCACACAGGTGACGCGTGTGCCGTGCGGGCGGATTGGAAGCACTTCGAGCGCCCCCCGCATCAGGCCGGCACGATACCGCATGATGCGGAGGCCGAGTCCCTCCCGCGTGGGGGACAAGGGACCGATTCCGCGTCCGTCGTCCGAGATCGTCAGCCGGAGACGGTCGCCCTCGCACTGCAGCGAGATTCCGACCGACCGGGGGCGCGCGTGTTTGACGGCGTTGTTCAAAGCCTCCTGCGCGATCCGGTAGAGGTGGCCCGAGAGGTCGAAATCCGAGACGAGCACCGGTTCGCGGCAGATCAGCCGGCAACGCAGTCCGTGAACCTCCGAAACCTGCGCCGTCAGATCACGGAGACCCTGCACGAGGCCATCCGGCATTTCCGGTATCGGCGAGAGTCCGCGGGCCAGACGGCGGGTGTCCTCGATCGCTTTGCGGACCAGTTCGAAGATCCTGGCGGCCGACCTCGCTTCGGGCGCGCCCCGCGCCGCGAGCTTTTCGAGGAGGACGTTGCTCAGGTAGGCGACACCACCGAGCTGTTGACCCAGGCCGTCATGGAGCTCCTGCGCGAACCGGCGTCGTTCGCGGTCGCTGCTCTCCAGGAGCTCGCGCTCGAGCTGGCGCCGCCGTGAAATATCCCGCACCAGCCAGCGCGAGTGGACGAGCCGACCGTCGGCCCAAAAGCCGTCCGCATCGAGGAGGACGAACCGGATCTCGCCATTCGTGGCGATGAGTTCGGAAGGGAAATTGTGGAAGGTCTCCCGGTTCCCGATCCGCTTCAGAAGCCTGTCGATGAAGGCCGGATCCGGGTGGAATCGCCGAAGCTTACGTCGCGTCAGGCCGGTTTTTGGGATGCCAAGCAGGGATCGAAATGACTCATTCGATCGTTGGATCAGTCCTTTCGGAGAGACCCGGAGGAGACCCACCGAAGCCCCCTCGAAGAATTCCTCGAGCTCCCGTTCGCGTCGTGAAACGGCTTCGGACGGTTCGAGTTCCTGTCGTCTTGCCGATGTGTGCCGCATCCATTTTTCAGCCGACTTCGGAGGCCGTTCGTGCACGGCGCGGAGCCTACGGTCCCCCGATCCGGATGGCGACGCCCGAGTGGACCGGGGGCCCGTCTGGGTGTGTGAATGCGACGGAGGCGAACAGGAGCAGCCATCGGTCGACGCCGGCGACGCCGACGCCGGGACGCATGCCATCGCGCGGATCACGGGCCGGGATCCGGCGGATGCCCGCCGATCCGCGACGAGGCCGTCCTCCCTTGGAATTCGACTCGCAGGAGCTGAAGACGCGCCTGGGCGAGCGATTCGAGGGCGGTGCCGGGATAGAGGGCTCCGATCCTCTCGAGAGCACCGCGGGCCGCCGCTTCATCACCGTCGATACGGACATGAAGGTCGGCCAGCAGGTGCAGCCATTTCGCGACGTGCTTGGGCGCCTGATGAGGTTGGGTCAAGAGCTTCTCGATTTCGGCGGCGGCCCAGTCGATCCGCCCGAGCCGGTCCGCGTAGAGAATCGCCAGACTCTCCCGAGCCTCGATGTCGAGGGGATGGGATGCCAGTTGGGCGCGGAGCGCGTCGGCTTCGACCTCGGGATCGGCCTCGGGGGGTGCCACCGGCGGGGAATCTTTCAGGCCCACCCGTTGATCGGCCTTGGGGACAACGAGTTTCGATGGTTCCCGACGTTCGGCACGCCAGTTTCCATCGCCGATGTGGGCGAGCCTTCGGGCGGCATCATTGGACTCGGGGGTGTCGGGGAAGAGGTCGATGATGCGCTGGTAGGCCGCACGGGCCGCGGCGGTGTCCTGGTGGAAGTCGAGGTGCCAGTCCGCGAGGGCTTGAAGCGCCTTGGCCCGGGTTGGGACTGCCAGATCGGTGTTCGCGACGATGGCATGGATCGACTCCTCGGCGCGGGTCCAGTCGTCGAGGTTGCGACATTGGATTTCCGCGAGCATCAGGAGGCCGGCGACGTCGCCGGGAAACAGGTCGAGCTGTTTCCGGATCTCGGTGATGGCGGCGCCGTAGCGGGCCTGTTTGCGATGGGCTTCCGCGATGGCGTAGGTCGGCTTGGGAGGTTCCTCTTCGGTGCCGCCGTCGTAAAGGTTGGCGAGTGGGCTCGCGATGGCGTTCCCGATGTTTTTCGCCCACGGGATGCTGGCGACGATGGCGAGGAGGGCGCCCACGGGCACTCCGAGGATGGGATGGACAAAGGCGATGCAGAAACCCCCGACGCCGAGGAGGACCGTGGAAAACACGATCTTGGTCCATAGGATTCCCGGCGGGTCGGTGCTGACACGGGTCCAGCGCCATCCGATCCAACCGAAGAGCAGGGCGAAAGCGATCACGCTGAGGACCGCGCCGAAGTGGAAGGCGAGGACGGGCATGAGCGGCACTCCCGGAACTCCCGGAGGGGAGGAGGATGGTGCGCGATAGAGGGTTCGAACCTCTGACCCCCTCCGTGTCAGGGAGGTGCTCTACCACTGAGCTAACCGCGCAGAAACCGGGCGGGAAAAATGGCCCTTGGGCTGGCGTGGTGCAAGCTCTGTTTCGGTTGAACTTGGAGCTTCCGAACCTTGGCGCGAGTCCCTTGAATGGTCGGCGTCGTCCCAAATGCCCGTGGAGGCGTCCTTCTTGAGCCCAAAGCTGCTGCGGCAACTCGATCAACTCGAGTTGCAGGCGCGGCGCCGTTCGAGGAGTTCCGGAAGGGGCGAGCGCCGCAGCAAGGCCCGGGGGCAGTCGGTCGAATTCGCGGATCACCGGAGCTACGTCGCGGGGGATGACGTGCGCCGGTTGGACTGGAACCTCTACGGGCGGTTGGACCGTCTCTTCGTCAAACTCTACGAGGAGGAGCGCGAATTGCCGGTTCAGATCCTCCTGGACGCCAGCGAGTCGATGCTGTTTGGGACGCCGTCCAAGTTCGATTTCGCAAAGCGCCTGGCCGGCGCGATCGGCTACGTGGCGCTGGGCGGCTTCGACCGGGTGACGGTCCGCCTGTTTCCGGACCCCGCGCCCGGCGGGGTTGGGAAGGGCGATGGATCCATCGATGGGGCGAGCGTTGTCGCCGCCGGCGGGACCGGGATGGGGGAGGCGGCCTACCGCTCCGCGTTGCGAGGGGTTCAGGGAAAGAAGCTGGCGACGGCGTTCTTCCAGAATCTTGCGAGGGTGCGCGCGGGAGGAGCGGGCGACTTCAATGAATCGCTCCGCCTTTGCGCGCTCCAGACCCGGCAGGCCGGACTCGCGATCGTGTTCAGCGACCTGCTCGATCCGAAGGGTTATGCTCCCGGCCTCGATGCGCTTCTTGGTCGCGGCTTCCACATTCACGTCGTCCAGGTGCTCGCCCCGGAGGAACTCGAACCGTCGGCGTTCGGCGACCTGCGCCTCGTGGATTCCGAGACGGACGCCGAACAGGAGGTGACCTTCGGCCGTTTTCGGATGAAGGCGTACCGTCGGGCGGTAGAGAACTACACCCAGAAACTGCGGGAATACTGTCGCTCCCGGGGAATCGGCTTCCTCCGCGTGACGTCGGAAGCGTCGGTGGAGTCGGTGGTTTTGAGGGAACTCCGGGAAGGGGCCCTTCTCCGATGAGGCACGGAACGCCATGAACTTCCTGGCTCCCCTGGCCGCGTGGTTCGCCGTGACCCTGCCGGTGGTGGTGGTTTTCTACCTGCTGAAACGACGCCGCGTTGTGATGCGCGTGCCGAGCACGGTGCTCTGGCAACGCTACCTGGCCGAGACCCAGGCCAGCGCCCCGTTCCAGAAACTCCGCAAAAATTGGCTGCTGCTGCTTCAACTCCTGCTGCTCGCGCTCGCGGTTTTCGCGCTCGCCAGGCCATTCTTCCAGGGCGAACAGACGGCAAGCAGCCTCCGCGTTCTCATTCTCGACGCGTCCGCCTCAATGCAGAGCACCGACGTCGCCCCGTCCCGGTTCGAGGCGGCGCGAACCGAAGCGCTCCGCTGGGTCGACGGCTTGAAACCCGGGCAGACCATGGTGGTGCTCCAGGCCGGTCCCCGAACCGAGGTCCGGCAGTCGGCCACGTCCGATCGGCAGGCCCTGCGCAGGGCGATCGAGGCCGCGCGGGTGACCGACGGCCCGGCCCGCGTCGAGGAGGCCTTCAGGATGGCGGAGAGCCTGATCCGCGATGTGGCCGACGCGGAGATCCATCTGTTCAGCGACGGAGCGCTCGCGGGACTGGAAGCCTTCGAAAACCACAATCTTCCCGTCGTCTATCATCGGGTCGGGCAACGACGGAACAATGTCGCGATCGCGTCCCTGGACGTGCGGACGAATCCGGAGAACCCGACCCAGCGGGCGGTGTTCACGAGTGTCGCCAATCTGACCGACGCGCAGGTCGAGACGACGGTGGAACTGAGCTTCGACGGCGAGGTTCTGGATGTCCGACCGGTGACGCTTCCGCCGGGGGAGACCGAACCCCTCGTTTTCGTGGTCAGCCAGCAGGCCGACGGCGTTTTCGGCGTGCGCCACACGGCGACCGACGATCTGCCGGCCGACAACCAGGCTGGAGTCGTGAGCCTCCTGCCGCGCCCCGTGAAGGTCCTGCTGGTCAGCCGCGGGAATCGGTTCCTTGAAAAAGCCCTTCGCTCGGGCGGTTCCGTCGAGTTCGCGTCGTCCACCGAGGTTCCCGTCGACACCTCGGCCTGGGACGTGGTGGTGCTCGACGACGTGACTCCCGCGGTTTGGCCCAAGGGCAACGTGCTGGTCGTCCGGTCGGCCGAACCCGGATGGTTCGAATCCACGGGCGCCGTCCGAGCCCCTCCGTTGGTCGATTGGAAGTCGAGTCACCCGCTCCTCCGGTTTGTGAGCTTCGACACCGTTCAGGTCGCCGAGGCGGAGGGTATCCGGCCGCCCCGCTGGGGAACCGTGCTCGTGGAGTCGCCCCAAACGCCGCTGCTGGTCGCCGGGGAGATCGGACGCCGCCGGGTCGTCTGGATCGGGTTCGACCTCCTGGCCAGCAACTGGCCCCTTCGGGTTTCCTTCCCGATGTTCATTGCCAACGCCCTGGACTGGCTGAATCCGGCGACCGCTTTCGCGGAGCGCAAGAACGTCCGGGCCGGGGATCCGATCCGCCTCGATGTCCCCGTGGGAACCGAGTCGGCCGAGGTCCGCCCTCCCGGCGATGGGTGGCGACCCGTGGGGATCGATCCGGGCGCCGCGGAAGTGGTGTTCGGGAGCACGGATCGCCAGGGGACCTACGGCGTGAGGTGGGGGACGAACGAAACGGCCGTGGTCGTGCGCGCGCTGGATGTGCAGGAAAGCGATTCCACACCCCGCGAGGAACTCCGCATGGGGCGCTATGGAGGGACCGCGGCGACGACCATGCGGAGTGCGAACCTCGAGATCTGGCGGTGGTTCGCGGGCGCAGCCCTGGCCGTGCTCCTCTTCGAGTGGTGGTTCTATCATCGCAGAACCGCATGAAGCCGAGCCCAAGTTCGCGACCCCTTCCAGCCATGGCTCGCCGGGACGCTCTCGGGCGCCTCGTGGCCGGAGGGCTTTGGGTGGGCGCGGGCGCGGGCTGTCGACGCGGTGGACCGGAGGTCATCGTGTACGCCGCCCAGGATCGGGTCTTTGCGGAACCAATCTTCCACGATTTGGAACGGATGACCGGAACGCGCGTCCGGGCGCTCTACGACAGCGAAGCGACTAAAGCCGTCGGGTTGGCCAACCGGCTGATCGCGGAATCCGCGCGACCGCGGGCGGATGTCTGGTGGAGCAACGAGGAGATGCGCACACGCCAACTGGTGGCGCGCGGAGTGCTGGAGGCAGGATGGTCCAGGTTCGGCGCGCGCCGACGGGTGCTGGTGGCGCGGACCGATTCGGAACTCGCGCGAACCCCGGGCCTTTCCCTGAGGCAACTGACCCAAGCCGCGTGGCGGGGGCGGGTTGCGCTGGCCTACCCGGTTTTCGGCACGACCACGACCCACCTTCTCGCGCTACAACAGCGCTGGGGTGACACCGCATGGAAGGACTGGTGCCGGGAGTTGGCCGCCAACCGGCCGATGGTCGTCGACGGCAATTCGGTGGTGGTCCGATGGGTGGGGCGGGGGGAGGCGGACCTGGGACTGACGGACTCGGATGACGTCGCCTTCGCGCGGCGGGAAGGGCTTCCGGTGGTGGAATTGCCGCTGGCGGATTCCGACGGCTTGACGCTTCCCAACACGGCGGCCGTCGTCGCGGGAGCGCGAAACCGCGAGGCCGCGATGGATCTGATCCGGTACCTCGCCGGATCCGAAGTGATCGAACGGTTGCGGGCGGCGGGGGCCATCGATCGCGATGCGATCGCGGTGGGACCAGGCGCCGGACTGACGGACGCCGACTGGACCTCGATCCTGGGCGGAATGGATGGCGCGGTCGAATGGCTGCGCGAAACCTTCGTTCGGTGACTTTCGCGATGAACCCGGACCTGCTCGTGAACAGCCTCGTGCTCGTCCTGGGAACGACGGCGCTGGCGCTTGGTCTCGCGTGTCCCGTCGCCTTCGCGGCGCGGCTTGCGGGCGAATCCGGTCGCCGCTGGATCGTGGCGGCCTGCGTGTTGACCCTCGCGTTGCCGGGTTTCTTTGTCTCTGGGATGTGGATGGAATGGATCGGATTCGCGGGGGCGTGGAGGGTCGCGCCGTCGTTCCTTTCGGAACGTTGGATGCCGATCGCCGTGTCGACCGGGGTCCTCGCCCTCCTCCTGTGGCCGGTCGGCGCGCTCCTTCTGGCGGGCGCCTGGGATCGATGGGATCTGCGGGTTCTCGAAGCGGACGGCGAATTGCGGGGCGGCGCCCTGATCTCGACGGTCGTCGGGCCGGGTTTGAGGCAGTCGATGCTCCCGCCGGCGATCCTGATCGCCGTTCTGGCCCTCAGCGATTTCGCGGTGCCGGCGTTGTTTCAGGCGCGCGTGTGGCCGTCCGAAATCTGGATCGAGTATTCGACCCGTTTGGACGCCTGGTCCGCGGGGAAGCGCTGCTGGCCGCTGGGGATCCTGGCGGTGGTTCTCGTCGCCATGGCTTGCGACCGACGGTGGACCTGGTCGTGGCCGGCGTCGGACGGCGGGGGCCGGGCCGCGCTCCTGCGGGAGCGATTGGGAGGCGGTTGGGTGCTGGGCACCCGGGCCTTCGCGGCGGGCGTGATCGGCGTCGCGCTGGTCTTTCCCCTGGTTGCCGCGCTGGGTTCGTCGAGGACCTGGCGGGAGCTGCTTCCCGCGGCGCAGGCGGCGGGTCCGGTCGCGAGCCGGACATTTCTGTATTCGGCGGTGACGGCGACCCTCGTGACGCTCTTGGGAATCGCGTTCGTGAATTCGCGGCGCTGGGCTGTGACCGCCTTGCCATTCGTGATCCCCGGGGTGGTGACCGGGATGATTTTCGCCGAGCTCACCGCTGGCGCCGCGTGGGATGGGTTTCGGGAGGCCGGCGGCGTGATGGTGATGGCATGGGCGACTCGATACTTCTTCCTCGGTTGGCTGGTCGCGCGTCGGTTGTGGAAGGGATCGGATCCGAAGCTTCGAGAATGGATCGGAATGGCGGGGGGCGGGCGGCTGGCCGAGGGCTGGCATGCGGTGATGCTCGGCCGACCGGGTTCCGTCGCCGGGGTTTGGTTCGTGGTTTATCTGCTGTGCCTTTGGGACGTCGAAACGGCGATCCTGGTGGCGCCGCCCGGCGGTGACACACTCGGCTTGATGATTTTCAACCTGCTCCACTACGGGCATAACGCCCAAGTGACGGCGCTGTGTGCGGTCCTCGGAATGCTCGCGATCGCGCCCTGGGTCTTCTGGGCGGCTTTCCGCGGGGTCGGAGTCCGCGTCGGGGGCCATTCCGTGGTCCTCCTGTTCGGGGCCTTGTCCCTCGCTGCCGCGGTCTCCGGGTGCGCACCCGATTCGGGAGCGGGCGCATCCGGAGCGCCGACCCGGAATCTCGAGTCGGGAATGTTCGAACGGGTCGAGGTGATCGGCGGACGTGGAACCGGGCCCGGGTATTTTTCCAAGCCGCGATCGGTGGCCGTCGACGGCGGGGGCAAGGTCTACGTCGTGGACATGACCGGGCGGGTCCAGCGGTTCGGGTCCGAGGGCGCGTGGGAACTCCTTTGGCAGATGCCGGAGACCACGTTGGGTCGGCCCAAGGGCATGGATGCGGGGCCCGGTTCGGGGGTTTGGGTGGTCGAACCGCACTACCATCGGGTGAACGGTTTCGGGGTGGACGGCCAACTCGTGGCCCAGTGGGGTTCGCACGGGCTCGAGCCGGGCGAGCTCTGGTTTCCCCGGGCCATCGCGCTTGCCGGCGACGGGACCTGTTACGTGAGCGAATACGGACGCCGGGAGCGCATCCAACGGTTTCGTGTTGGGGACGGCGCCTACCTGGGAGGCTTCGGCGGTGAAGGAACCGAGCCTGGACAATTGAATCGCGCGGAAGGACTCGCGGTGGGACCTCGCGGGGAGGTCTACGTCGCCGACTCCTGCAATCACCGGATCCAGGTGTTCTCCGCGGAAGGCAGCCTCCTGCGGGTGCATGGGAAGGCGGGGCAGGGACCCGGGGAGTTCAGTTACCCGTACGACATCCGAGTGGACGCGGAGGGAAGGCAGTACGTCTGCGAGTTTGGCAACAGCCGGGTCCAGGTTCTGGGCCCGGACGACCAGCCGCTGGAGATTCTCGGGGGACCCGGGCGGAGCGCGGACCAGTTCAACAATCCGTGGAGCCTCTGCCTGGATGCCGGGGGCAACCTCTATGTCGCCGACTCCCTCAACCATCGGGTGGTGAAGTATGTGCGGCGAAGCGGTCCGGAACGAGCCGCCCCGCGGGCGAAAAGCGCGGCTGCGGCGCCGCTGATCCGTTTCTGGGAAGGGAAGGGCTGACGACGCATGCCGTTTCAATTCACCCATCCCTGGTGGCTTCCGCTCCTCGCCCTGGCGCTGGTCTGGGTGGTCCGACTCGCGATCCGGTCGGACAGTTCGCTCGTCGGCTGGCGTCGCTGGACCGTGCTGGGAGTTCGGGTCGCGGTCACCCTGGCGCTCGGTCTGGCCCTCGCGGGATTCCAGTACCGGATGCCGGTCGAAGGAATGAACGTCTTCTTCGTGTTGGATCGCTCGGACAGCATTCCCGCCGGGCAGCAGGAGGCGGCGCGTGAGTTCGTCAACACGGCTTCCGCGACGAAGAATCAGGTTGATCGCGGAGGCGTGGTCGTGTTCGGCGCGGATGCCGCCATCGAGTCGGCGGTGAACTCCGCCGTCGATCTGCAGCGGGTCCAGGCCGTGATCTCCTCGGCGGGATCCGACCTCGCCGGCGCGATACGTCTCGCGACGGCCGCGTTTCCCGAGACGGGTCAGCGACGGATCGTCCTGTTCTCGGATGGCAATCAAACCACGGGCGACGCGTTGCAGGCGGTGGTGGCCTCGCGCGCGCTCGGGGTGAGCGTCGACGTCGTTCCCCTGGGCGCCCAGCGCGGCGGCGACGTGGTGCTCCAGAAGGTCGTGGTGCCGACGAAGCTGAAGCAGGGCCAGACTTTCGAGGTGAAGATCTTCGTGGAGAGCGACCGCCGCACCCGGGCCAACCTTTCCTTGTATCGGAACGAACAGTTTCTGGGATCCCAACCGGTCGACCTCGAACCCGGCAAGAACCTGTTCTCGTTCCCGCAGACGCTGACCTCACCGGATTTCTATTCGTACGATGTCCGACTCGATGCCGTGGACGACGCGGTGGCCGAGAACAACCGGTCGACCAGCTACACGACCGTGCGTGGCGAGCCCAGGATCCTGATCGTCTCCTCCGACGTCGCCGCCGACCAACCGCTCGCGGAGGCGCTTCGAGCGTCGAATCTGGAAGTCCGCCTCGGCGACCTGGCGGCGTTTCCCGCGACGCTTCCCGAGATGCAAAGCCATGACGCGATCTTCCTGAGCAACATCGCGGCGGGCGACCTGAGCACGGACCTGATGCGCCTCCTGGAGAGTGCGGTCCGCGATTTCGGTGTCGGACTCGTCGTGGTGGGAGGCGACCAGGCCTTCGGCGCCGGAGGTTACCGAGGCACGCCTTTGGAGGAGGCGCTTCCCGTCGACATGGAGTTGAGCAGCAAAAAGGTGCTGCCGCGCGGAGCCCTGGTCCTCGTCGTGCACGCCACCGAGTTCCCGAACGGCAATCAATGGGCGCGGGACATCGCGTTCGCCGCGTTGCAGGCGCTCGGGCCGCAGGACGAGATGGGGATCGTTCTCTGGGACGGATCGGACCGTTGGCTCTTCCCGCTGACGGCGGTGGGAGACAAGAGGGAGAAGGGACGCGCGATTTCCGGCATGAACCCCGGCGACATGCCCGCGTTCGGCAACGTGATGTCGATGGCGCACGACGCGTTGAAGGCGTCGACGGCCAACCTCAAGCACATGGTCGTCTTCAGCGATGGCGATCCGGGTGAACCCAGCGACGCGCTCATGGCCGAGATCATCGGGAACCGCATCACCGTCAGCACCGTGATGATCGGCGGACACGTCGAACCGAGCGCGATGATCTCCATCGCCGAAAAGGGGAAGGGCCGGTTCTACGACGTGCGGTCGCCCGCCCAGTTGCCCCAGATCTTCGTCAAGGAGGCCGCGGTCATCCTGAAGGCCGCGATCATCGAGGATCCCTTCCGACCCCAGGTGGGAGGGGGAAGTGAGATCATCCGGGGCATCGCCTCCGCCGATTACCCGCTGCTCAAGGGGTACGTCGCCACGACGGCGAAGGCGCGGGCCGAGATCCCGCTCGTGTCCGACAAGGGCGACCCGATTCTCGGACAATGGCAGTTCGGGCTGGGGCGCTCCGTGGCGTTCACCTCCGACGCCCGGGCGAAGTGGGCCTCCGAATGGCTCGCCTGGGGCCAGTACCGGCAATTCTGGTCCCAGCTGGCCCAGTGGGCTCTCAAGAAGGTCGACGCGACCGACCTCACTTCGGAAGTCACGATCGAAAACGGCGAGGGCCGCCTCTCGGTCGAGGCGCTCGACGCCGAGGGGAACTTCCGGAATTTCCTGAACCTCCAGGCGATCGTCGTCGATCCGAAGGGCCAGCCGAAAACCGTTCGGCTGCGGCAGGAGGGTCCGGGCCGGTACGAAGCGATCTTCCCCGCCCGCGACATCGGCGCCTACATGGTCAACCTGATGGACATGGCGGACGGCCAGGTGCGCGGGGTTCAGACCCTGGGTGCCAACGTGAATTACTCGCCGGAATTCAACCTGTCGGAGCCCAACCACGGGCTGCTCCGGCGGTTCGCGGAATCGGGGGGCGGGCGCGTGCTGAATCCGGCCGTGCCGACGGACAACCCCTTCCTTCACGACCGGGTCCGGACTTTCCGACCCCTCGATCTTTGGTGGTGGCTGCTCATGGCGGCGGTCGCGCTCTTTCCGATCGATGTCGGACTGCGCCGCGTCCAACTCGAACGCGAAGAGATTTCGCGCGCCTGGTCGGCCTTGTCGCAACGCATCGGGTGGCGTCGAACCGCGCGACCCATGGCTTCCAAGGAGTCAATGGCCAACCTGTTGGCCCGAAAGCAGCAGGTGAAATCCACGCATGCCGGGCCTTCCGCCGAGGCGCCAGCCGACCTCTTCAAGCCCGTTCACGAGGTCGAACCCGGCGCGCCCGCGGCCCCGGCAACGACTCCCAAGACTCCGCCGCCGGCACCCGCCTCCGGGCCGGACCAGCCAGCACCCGCTCCCGCAGCCTCGGGAAGCACGGCGGGCCGGTTGCTCGAGGCCAAGCGCCGGGCTCGCAAGAATCTCTGAGGCAACTCGTCCCGGCGGCGGATCACCGGGATGCGACGTGGCCGGGCTGTCGACCGCGGCCCCGCACCAGCCTGGCCACGGCGATGGCCGCCGCCAGGGCACACGCCAGACCCGCCCATTGCACAAGGGGGACGCCGACGCACAGGACTTCCGCCGCCTCGTCGAAGGCGTGCAGCGAAAGCGAGTCCAGGCCGAGTAGACCGAGGGCCGAGAAGGTGATCGCGAGGGCGACCGACAAGGGCTCCCGTTCCCGACTTCGGACGACGACGAGCCCCATCGCGAAGGTCAGTCCAATGACTCCGGCGGAGACGGCTTGCTGGACCGGTTCCCGGCCGTCGTAGGCCGCGAATCGGCGGGCGACGGATCGAGCCGCTTCACCCAGGTGCCCGGTGAGATCGGTGGCCTCCGCGACCGCGGCCAGCGCGCACGCGATCCCCAGGATCCGAAGGTCGGTCCGCCACGATCGCCCGGACCCGAGGGTCGGTTGCCCGGATCCCGGCGGATGTCGAAGAAGACGAAACGCGGCCAGCGCGACACCCAGCCAGAGCAAGGCCGTGGCGGCTCGAATGGGAACGATCCGCACCCGCGTGATGGTGGAGGGTCCGCCGAGATTGAAGACCAGGCGCCGCACAAGGTCTTTCGAATCGGAAGCGGCTGGGTTTGCCGATGCCTCCAGCGGGATATCCCCGCTGATGGCAGCCAGGGTTCGATCCTTCCAGGCGCCGGTCGGACTGAGATAGACCACAACGCGCACAAAGCCGGACGTCGTCGCGGGCCGGATCGGCACGTCCAAGCGAAAGGTGTCGGAACGGGAATTGAGGTTGGTTTGGAAGACTCCGACGACCATCGAGCGTCCACTCGCCGGCTCCCTCGCGTGGAGGTCGACCGCAACCCGACCCGCCGGCACGTCGGTCAGGAATCTGAGTTCAACCGGAAGTGACCGCCCCGGAACCGCGATTGCCGGAGACGCGAGCGCGAGCCAGCGGGCCTTGGGTCGAAGCGCGTCCAGCCCGAACCACGCCGCAACGCCCAAGGCGGCCACGAGAAGTGCGGAGCGGACGAGGGCCATGGAACTTCGGACGCGTGGTTTCCAGGCGCGAGTCAGCGCCCAAGTCCAATTCCATCGCTCGCGGCGCCGGCCGCGAGCCTGCGAAGCCAGAACGCCGGCCGCTCCATGGCCTCCGCCGGCGAGGTGATGTCGCACAAACCGCGCGCCGTCACCCCCGGAGGCAGCGACTCCGGCGATTCCAGGGCGACCCGTCCCGCGAGCACCAGAACCGGACGCTTTCGATCGGCGCAACGCCGAATCCACTGCCCGACGCCCTTGCCCATGACACTCTGTCGGTCGAACGAACCCTCGCCCGTGATGACCAGATCGGCGTTCCGCAGATGGCGTTCGAGGCCGGCGTACTCCGCGAAGACGTCGAATCCCAATCGCCGCTCCGCGCCGAGAAAGGCCATGAGCCCGAAACCAAGCCCGCCCGCCGCTCCGGACCCGGGCGTGGCGCTATCGAACCCGAGCTGATCGCGGACGACCCGGGCGAGCCGGCGAAGGCATTTTTCGGCGACCGCAAGATCCGCGCGCACGAGGCCTTTCTGGGGTCCATAGACGCGCGTCGCCCCTTCGGGTCCCAGGAGGGGATTCTCGACATCGGTGGCGACCGTGTACCGGCACGGGACGCGTCGCGAAGCGGGTTCCCGCTCCGGCTCCGGCTCCGGCGGACCTTCGAGGCGCGCGAGCCTGTCAAGCCCGGTCCAGGTGTCGATGGACCGCCCTTTCGAATCGAGGAACCTCCAGCCGAGGCCACGAGCCATCCCGAACCCGCCATCGTTCGTGGCGCTGCCCCCCACTCCGATGATCATATGCCGCGCGCCCTTTCGTCGGGCCGCCTCGATCAGGCGGGCGACGCCCAGGGTGTCCCGCTGAAACGGGTGATGGTTGCCAGCGGGAAGAAGGGCGAGCCCGTTGGACTGGGCGGCCTCGATGAGGGCCAGTCGGGACTTCTCCACCCAGCCGATCCGGGAACGATGGGGCCGCCCCAGCGCGTTGACGGTGGCCACCGCCAGATTTCGAGCGCCAAGAAGTCCGCCCAGCACCGCCCCGAACCCGTCGCCTCCATCCGAGATGGGCAGGAGT
This sequence comes from Limisphaerales bacterium, assembly GCA_050250555.1. Taxonomy (GTDB): domain Bacteria; phylum Verrucomicrobiota; class Verrucomicrobiia; order Limisphaerales; family CAIMTB01; genus CAIMTB01. The sequence goes on along the minus strand of JBFWOK010000048.1, from coordinate 13,296 downwards.
ACGAGATCGTCTTTGGGACGAATTCGCCGCCAGCCTTGGGCGATCGCCCGGGCGACGGCGTCCGCCGCCAGGGTGCCCTTGAACTTGTCGGGAGCGATGAGGACGCGCATCGGGGTTCAAGGATGGGTGACCCGCGGATCGGACAGAAGAAGGAAGGTGGCCGGGATCAAAGACTTTTGAGCGGGCGGTTGCGGCGGACCGGGGACCTGCCATGATGAGCCGTCACGAGACTTATGGAAAAGCCGAAGATTGTCGCCTATCTGAAACCTTGGTGCGGTTGGAGCAACGGCGTGCGCGCCGTGATGAAGAAGTACGACCTGCCGTTCGAGGACCGGGACATCATCAACAACCCGTCGGACCGCGTCGAAATGATCGAGAAGAGCGGTCAGACCCTCAGCCCCTGCGTCGAGGTGAACGGCCACATGCTGCCGGATATCAGCGGGGAGGAAGTGGAGGCGTGGATGCTGAAGGAGGGTCTGATCCAACCCAACGAGCGCCAACCGGATGCGCCCACGAACCAGCCCTGCGCCCATGAGATTCCCTCGGCACCGGTGGCGGCTCCCCTGGGTTTCCGGCGTCCGAGCTGATTGGCGGTCGGAAGAGGCTCGCTGACGGTGGCCCTCAGGCCGTCCGCTTGCAGAACGCACAACCGCCGCCGGGCGAACCCTGGCGGCGGTTGGCGAATGAACCCGGAATCGGAATCGGAATCGGCGTCGGGTCCGGTCCGTCCGCGTAGGCCCCGCAAGCTCGGTTGCTACGCCTACTTCCGGGTCTTCACGTGCGGTTCGGCGCCGATGTCGGGCATATCCGTCTTGGCGATCGCCAGGGCGGCGGCTTCATCATCGGGCAGGGTCTTCACCATCACATTTCGGTAGTGCACCACGCTGCCGGGGTCGTGTTGCTGCAGGGCGACATGCCCTTCGAGGAACGACCGCTTTTCATCCACGAAATCGACGATGATCTTGTCGTTGACCTTGATGATGATGCGGTTGCCGATCGCCACGATGTGTTGGGTCCACCAGGTGTCGTCCGGGATGAGCTGATCGAAATTCTTGGCGCGGTTGTAGAGGCTTCCCGTGCGTTGGGGATCGGAGCTCGTGTTTTCGACCTGGGACTCATAGCCGTTGGGCCATCCCGGCATCAGTTTCGTCCGGAAATACATCCCGGAATTGCCCTTGTGATTGAGTTTGGCCTCGGCCTTGAACTCGAGGTTCTTGTAGGTCTTCGGGCTGAAAAGATGGCTGCGCGGACCCTTGCCCACGAGGTTGCCCTCGGCGTCGATCGACCAGCCGCCCGGATCGAACGTTTTCCAACCGCTGAGGGTCTTGCCGTCGAAGAGGCTGTGCCACGCATGCGCCTGGGCGGGTTCCGGCGTTGGAGTGCCTTCGACCACGGGCTGGCGGCTCTCCTGAGCCAACAGAGGGAGGGCGGCGATGAGCCCCAGGGAGGCCAGCCGCATGGCGAAACGGGAACGGGATTGCATAACGGCGTCTATAGCCCGGAGAACGCCGCGGGCTCAACGTGGAAGTGGGTGGACGATCCAAAAAAGAAGCGCCGAGTATCAATAGCCATTTTTTCCCAACGCCCTTTTTCACCACAGAGATCACAGAGGTCACAGGGAAAAGGATGTGGGTGCCGGGACGATGGGCCGAACGCCGAGATTTGGCAGGAGCGAGCCAAGTCCCTGGGGCGTGAAATCGGTGATGGGATTGACCGCTGGAAATCGCGAGGCGTCTTCGGTGCCGGCGGGAATGGGAATCCCGCCCTCAGATCCAGCTTCCGTTCGAGGCCCGTGGCGCTACGGTTCTGGGCCTGTGGAAACCCGTTCAGACCGGTGCTCAGCTTTCGTGGCCGCCACGGCGTCTCGCATCGTCGCGTTGAATCGGGCGATCTTCCCGCGCAAAACGCGCGGTCGGCGACAGGAGGCGTAATTCTTTGCTGCAAAGGCTCTGGAAACCCTGGTTCTGGTATCGCCCCGCGCAATTGGGGCGTCGTGTCGTCGCGGAGTTGCGGCCCCTTCCTCCCGGAGTGGCCTCCTTGCGGACGAGTTGGGGAGCCAGCATCTCCGCGGACCCTGGAAGGACGATCGGCAAGAGCATCCTCACCACCGGGCTCTACGATCTCGCGGTGTCCGAGGCGCTCTTCCGCCTGATCTCGCCCCGGGACACGGTGGTGGATGCGGGAGCCAACATCGGTTACATGACGGTCCTCGCGGGAGTCGCCTCGGGTCCCGAAGGCAGGGTGATCTCGTTCGAGCCCCACCCCGAACTGTTCGCCGCCCTCGAAAGAAACGTCGCCCAGGCGCGTCTCGACGGACGCATGGCGGAGGTCGAACTCCATCAAGCCGCCCTGGGGGAACGCCCGGGCTCCGCGGAACTGCACATACCTCCCGAGTTCGAGTCGAACGACGGCGTCGCCCGGATCGGATCGGAACCCGCATCAGGTGGGCGGGCCGTGACGGTTCGTGTTGCCACCCTCGACGACGTGATCGCGAATGCGCGCATCGGCCTGATGAAACTCGACGTGGAGGGATTCGAACCGCAGGTGCTCAAAGGTTCCCAGCGGGCGCTGGCGGAGCGCCGCATCAGGAACATCGTGTTCGAGGACCATTCCGTCGGCGACAGCGAGGTGGTCCGCATATTGGCGGGAGCCGGCTACCGGCTCTTCTCGCTTGGCTGGTCGATGCGCGGGCTTCGCGTCGAGCCGATCGGAGCGGGCAACCTCGCGGCCCACTATGAGGCGCCGAGCTTCATCGCGACCGTGGAGCCCGAGGAATTGCTGAACCGGTGCCGGCCGCGGGGCTGGCGGGCGTTGCGATGCCAAACCCGGCGCCGCGCGTGACCGATTCGAGGCCGCCGTCACCCGTTCCGACATGACTGTGGCGACACGAAAGGAGATTCATCGGATGCGCGCCTGTCTGATCGGGTGTCTCGCCGCTCTCGGAACCACTCTGGTGGCCGCGACGCCGACTTTCAAAGCGACCAGCCCGCGCGATACTCGCGGTGGAGCAGGGCGCTGGCGGCCGCGGAATTCAGGATCGTGCCACTCAGCGTGTCGTATTCGATCGGGCCTTCCACGAACGCCGCCAGGTTCGCGAGCTGGGCGAGTTCCGTCAGCGGCCCCCCGATGTCGAAGCTCGAAAAGGTCTTTCCGTTGCCTTTGCAGGCTTCGATCCATTCCCCCTGGTGGCTCTTCACACGGGGCAGCGATTCCGCCGGCCCCGCACCGAAGTCCTTGAAGCGATTCTCCGGCAGGAGGACGTAGTTGGCGTTCCACGGATTGTCGGAGTAGATCGACCCCTTCGACCCCACAAGAAGGTCGCCCCAGCCCCCGCGCGGGTACCCGAGCATCAGGTCCTCGGAGGGCTTTTCCTTCGCATACCACGTCACCTTCACCGGCGGCAGGTCGCCGCGAGCGGGCAGTTCCATGACCACTTTCAGCGAGGCGGGGTAGCCTTCCGCATCGACTTCGGAGGGCCAGCCCAGAACCCGGATCACCACTTTCTCGGCGCCGGGATTCATCGCCTTCTGCCAGAGGCGCTCCAGATGAAGCGCCCGAAAAAGGATATTGGCGGTGTGGCATGCGAAGTCCCCGACGATGCCGCTGCCGAACGCCCGCCAGGAACGCCAACTGGCGGGCACATAGGCGGGACTGTACGGGCGGTTGGGCGCGGGCCCGAGCCAGAGGTCCCAATTCAAACCCTCCGGGACCGGCGGCGTCTCCGTCGGACGTTTCATCGGGCCGTTCCCGCCATCGAACCAGACATGCGCTTCCCGGACCTCGCCGATGACGCCGGCCCACACCAGTTCCACGGCCCGACGGAGGCGGCTTTCGGCGGATCCCTGATTGCCCATCTGCGTCACCACCTTTTGGTTCGCGGCGGTCTCCCGCATGACGCGCGCCTCGTGGACGGTCCGCGTGAGCGGCTTCTCACAGTAGACGTGCTTCCCAAGCTTCATGGCCGCGACCGCCGCGACGGCGTGGGTGTGGTCGGGGGTCGCGACCAGGACGGCGTCGATCCCCGCGGCCATGTCGTCGAACATCTTCCTGAAATCCGCGTAGCGCTTCGCCTGGGGATGTTTCTGATAGATGTCGCCCGCGCGTTGCGCATCGACATCGCAGAGCGCGACCAGGTTGTTTCCCAACCGGTGAAACGCATCGAGATTGCCGCGTCCTTGGCCGCCGACCCCGATACCGGCGATGTTCAGTCGGCTGTTGGCGTCGTACGCAAAAGCCAGGCGGCTGTTGCGGAGAATCAGGAGTCCCGCGCCGGCGGCGGCGGCGGATTGGCCGAGGAAACTGCGGCGGTTCTGTGCGGTTTTCTTCATGGCGGGTCCGTGAGGATTAGTTGGATGCGTTGGATCGGATGGGATGGGATGGGTGGGAACGGGCGGGATCGTTCGGTTGGGCGTCGGGCCGGAGATTACGTCCCCGATCCGACGGGGCCACTGGAATCTGTGACATGGACGCGCCCCCCCCAACGTCCCCGTTCGGTCTTCCGGCAACCCTCCGGCCATGAGGTCGCGCCAGCAATGTTGGCCGATACCGGGAAAGGGAATGCGATGCCGCAGCTGCTGGTCCGAAAGGTCGACGAAAAGCGGGCGCGAAAGCCGGAGCAGCGCGTCGGCGAGGACGGGGTTTCGATGCAGGAAGAAAGCCGACGCATTCTCCGGGAGGCGCTCCTCGGGACGTCGCGCAAACGGCCCCCCCTCAAGGAGCGCCTGCTGGCCTTGCCGAACGTGGTTTCGGACGCGGATCTCACTCCGGACCGCGATCCGGGCCCCGAGGTGGAGCTGTGAGCGGGTTCCCCCTGGACACCCACGTCGCCAGCCAACGGCGCCAGGGGGCCGCCGATGAATCCCGGCGTGGCGGCCTGCTATGAATCCGTGGAGGACGCCGACCTGTTCTTGAGCCGCATTTTTGTGCTGGGTGAACTACGGAAGGGCGTCGAACAAGCACGGTCCCAGTCGGTCCTCCCGGCAGGATGGGTCATCTTGATACTTTCTTAACGCGGAATCGCCACATCTTGATTACCAGCCCGATCTGATGGGTGACACGATGATCACCGTGGAGTGCACAACATCACTTGGAGCAAGCGGGGTAGGGGCGTTGCCGCGGACGGATCCTGCAACCCGCTGCTAGAAGAGATGTCCGTACTTCGCCGCGCTGCTTCCTATGGAAAACGTAATCATCGCAATCGTTTGCGCGCTGCTTCTCGCGTACCTGGTCGCGGCAGTGCTGCGCCCGGAAAAATTCTGAAGGGAAATATGACGGCAAGATCTCGTTCCTTCTTGAACTGGAGCATCGCCCGGCCCGCGGCGGTGGACGCCTTCCGAAAGCTGAATCCGAGGCTGATGCTCAAGAACCCGGTGATGTTTGTCACATGTATCGGCGCGGTACTAACGACCTTGTCGGTCTTTACCTCAGTCGAGGGCCGTGGATTCGCCGCCCATCTGGCCGCCTGGCTTTGGATTACCGTCCTCTTCGCCAATTTCTCCGAGGCGGTGGCTGAAGGTCGGGGCAAGGCGCAAGCGGCGACCTTGCGGCGGGCCCGCAAGGAGACGATGGCTCGGCGTTTGGCGGAGCGCGGCGAAGAGCGGGTACCGGCGGCGGAACTTCAGAAGGGGGACACGGTGGTGTGCGAAGCCGGCGACGTGATTCCCGCCGACGGCGAGGTGATCGAGGGCATCGCGACAGTGGACGAAGCCGCCATCACAGGCGAGTCCGCGCCGGTGATTCGGGAAAGCGGAGGGGACCGCAGCGCCGTCACGGGCGGGACGCGGGTGATCAGCGACCGGATCGTCGTTCGCGTCACGATCGAGAAGGGCCATGGGTTTCTGGATCGCATGATCTCCATGGTGGAGGGGGCCAAGCGGCAGAAGACGCCCAATGAGATCGCGCTCACGATCCTGCTCTCCGCCCTCACGCTCATTTTCCTTCTGGTCTGCGTGACCCTGAAGCCGTTTGGCGCTTACTCGGGGACGGAGTTCAGTGCCCCTGTGCTGATCGCCCTGTTGGTCTGTCTCATTCCGACAACCATAGGCGGGCTTCTGAGCGCGATAGGCATCAGCGGAATCGACCGGTTGATCCGGCGCAACGTGGTGGCAACGAGCGGACGCGCGGTGGAGGCAGCGGGTGATGTGGATGTGCTGCTCCTCGATAAGACCGGAACCATCACGCTGGGCAATCGAATGGCGGCGGCCTTTGTGCCAGCCCCAGGGGTCCCGCCAGAAAGGCTCGCGGATGCCGCGCAACTCGCTTCTCTCGCGGACGAAACCCCCGAGGGGCGGAGTATAACGGTTTTGGCCAAGCAGCAATTCAAGCTGCGCGGGAGGGAGGTGGCGGAGCCGCATGCGCACTTTGTCCCCTTCACGGCGCAGACTCGCATGAGCGGCGTCGACTTCCCGGCTGTCGATGGACGCCCGGCCCGGACCATCCGCAAAGGAGCGGCGGACGCCATTCGCGCCCACATCGACCGCCAGGGTGGGACCTTTCCGTCGGAGGTCACGCAGGCCGTGGACGGGATCGCGGGGAGCGGCGGGACACCGCTGGTTGTCGTGGAAGGGCGCACGATACTCGGAGTCGTCCATCTCAAAGACGTGGTGAAAGGGGGTATCAGGGATCGCTTTGCGGAGCTGAGAAAGATGGGCATTCGCACCGTCATGATCACTGGCGACAATCCACGAACGGCGGCGGCGATCGCCGCCGAGGCCGGAGTGGACGATTTCATGGCTCAGGCGACGCCGGAGGATAAGCTCAAGCGCATCCGGGCGGAGCAGGCGAACGGGCATTTGGTGGCGATGACGGGAGACGGCACCAACGACGCACCGGCACTGGCGCAAGCGGACGTCGGGGTGGCGATGAACACCGGAACCCAGGCCGCACGCGAAGCGGGCAACATGGTCGATCTCGACAGCAACCCGACCAAGCTGATGGACGTGGTGGAGATTGGAAAGCAGCTTATCATGACCCGCGGGGCCCTCACCACCTTCAGCCTGGCCAATGATGTGGCCAAATACTTCGCGATCCTTCCAGCAATCTTCGCCGGAGTGTATGCCGCGGAGGGAGGACCCGGACCGCTGGCTCGTCTGGACATCATGAAGCTCCATTCGCCCGGGTCGGCAATCTTGAGCGCGGTGATCTTCAATGCCCTAATCATCCTCGCGCTGATCCCGCTTGCCCTGAAAGGGATCCGCTATCGCCCGCTCGGAGCGGCCGCGGTCCTACGACGGAACCTGCTGATATACGGGGGCGGGGGAATCATCGTGCCCTTTGCCGGAATCAAGTTGATCGACCTTACTCTGTCAGTGTTGCGCCTGGTGTGAACGAAAGGGATTCCATGTCACTGGCCTACTTGTTCCTCGGAATCGCGATATTTGGGCTGCTTTGGCTGCTTACCGCCACGCTCGACCGGTGGGACTGAATCATTTGAAAACAATGAACGGCATTCTCTTCGCCTCATTAATCGTCGGCGGGACCGCACTTCTTTCCTGGCCGCTCGGCCAGTACATGAAATGGGCTTTGGATCCTGTCGGGTCGAGCCGATCTGGCGCCCGCTTCACCGCGCTATTTCAGCGACTCGCCGGCAATTCCGCTCGGGAGGGACAGGACTGGAAGCGCTACAGCCTCTCGTTGTTGGCGTTCAATGCTTTGATGTTTCTGGCGACCTTCGGAGTGCTGGCCTTCCAACATCGCCTTCCCTTGAATCCTGACGCCAAAGGGGCGCTGGAGGGGAGCCTGATCTTCAATACGGCCGCGTCGTTCGCCTCCAACACCAACCTCCAGCATTATTCCGGGGAGGTGTCCTTGAGTTATCTCTCCCAGCTCGCCGGCTTGATGTGGCTGCAGTTTGTTTCGGCGGCCACCGGGATTGCGGCATTGGCGGCGCTCGCTCGCGGAATCGCTGGACGGGCGGAGCTTGGGAATTTTCTGGTCGACGTGCAGCGCGCCACATTCCTGGTGCTGCTTCCCATTGCCATTGCGGTTGCCTCACTGATGGTGCTGGGGGGCATGCCGATGACACTGGCGGGCGCGGCGAAGGCGATGACTCTGGAAGGAGCGGAGCAAGCGATCGCGCGTGGGCCCGTGGCCGCATTCGTGTCCATCAAGCAGCTTGGAACCAATGGTGGCGGCTTTTTCGGCCCGAATTCCACGCATCCCCTGGAGAACCCCACCTTTTGGACCAACGTTCTCTCCAGTGCCTGCGTCATCCTGATACCCATGGCCAGCGTTTGGATGTTCGCGCGGATCGTCGGCCGGCTCCGGCACGGGACCGTCGTTTTTGGAGTGATGCTATTCTTTCTTGGCTTGAAGATTGCCGGCGCGGTTTGGTTTGAAAGCGCGCCGACGCAAGCCTTCGCGGATCTTCCGATCACCCAGGACGTCGGAAACCTTGAAGGCAAGGAGCTCCGGTTCGGGACGGCCGCAGGTCCGCTATGGGCCGTGCTCACCACGTCCACCAGTAACGGCTCGGTGAACGCAATGCACGATAGCCTGAACCCCCTGACGGGACTGATGCCCATGATCGGCATGTGGCTCAACGCCACGTTCGGTGGCGTCGGGGTCGGCATGATCAATATGTTCATCTACATCATCCTGGCCGTCTTTATCGCGGGAATGATGGTCGGGCGCACGCCCGAGTACTTGAACCGCCGCGTGGAAGCCAGGGAGGTCAAACTGGCGGTTCTCGCCATGTTCGCGCATGCGCTCTTCATCCTGGGCGGGACAGCCGTCTTTGCCGCGACACCTTGGGGGCAAGAGGCCGTCAACAACGAAGGCGCCCACGGATTCGGCGAAATCCTCTACGAGTTCAGCTCGGCGGGCGCTAACAACGGATCGGGGTTTGAAGGACTGGGCGACAACACCGTGCCGTGGAATATCTCCACGGGATCGGTCATGCTTCTGGCGCGCTATATCCCCATCATCCTGCCGCTCGCCATCGCCGGCTCGCTTGCTCGAAAGCGTTTTGCCGCGCCATCCAGCGGAACCTTAGGAGTCGAGGATGCCACCTTCGGACTGATGCTTGTCGCGATCATTGTGTTTATCGGCGCCCTGACCTTCTTCCCCGCGGCTGCTCTTGGACCCATTGCTGAGCATCTACAGTTCATGAAGTGAGGAGAGGAGAGTTTATGGAAACGTTTATCGGCAGCATTCGAGTGGTGGTTGCATCGATGGCGATATGCGTCGGTGGCTACACCGCGCTGATCCTGGGGTTCGCCCAGGCCGTTACGCCGGAAACCGCCGCAGGTTCACTCGTGAAGCGCGAGAATGGCTTGGTCATCGGGAGCCGTCTTGTGGCGCAGCCATTCGAGGGTGACATCTATTTCTGGGCCCGTCCCTCCGCCGTGGGCTATGACGCGGCGGGGGCAGGCGGCAGTAATAAGTCGCCGACCAGCCATGCTCTACGGGAGCGTGCGAGGGACTTGATCCAGCGGCACCGCGCGACGGCTGAACGTCCGCTGCCCGCCGAACTGGCCGCGGCTTCCGGGGCTGGCCTTGATCCGCACCTTACGGTGAGAGCAGCGGTCTATCAGGCACCAAGGGTCGCGCGCGCGCGCGGGATCGCGGAAACGGAAGTCAGGGGGCTGATCGAACGGGCGTCCTTTGCGACCGGGGGCGGTCTCGCCCCGGATCGATTGGTGAACGTTTTGGAACTCAATCTGATGTTGGACAGTCTTTCGGGGCACTGACCGTGCTGAGTCCGGTGAATGTGTTGGAGATCGTCATCCTGATTCTTCTTGTTGCCGGCAACTTGCTGGCGATTCCGATCTGGATCTGGTTATTTGGAGCCCCGCTTCTGGAACTATGCCGATGGATCCAAAGGCGCGCCGCGTCGGTCGCCCGCCGCGATGATCCCGAATCGGTTCTGGGCGCCGACCGCTACCACGTCAGACCAAGCGATCGAATGTGAACGAGGGCGTCAGAGATCCAGATTCGCTTCTCGCGGCCATCACCAAGGAGACGGCGCGTCAAAAGCGCGGGCAGCTCAAGGTCTTTTTGGGGATGTGCCCGGGTGTCGGGAAGACCTTCGCCATGCTGGAGGCGGCGCATCGGGAGCTGAAGGCCGGGCGGGATGTCGTCATCGGCTACGTCGAGACCCACGGACGCAAAGAAACCGAAGCCTTGACCGCCGGATTGCCGGCCATTCCTCGGCGGGCGGCGCAGTATCGCGGCGTTCGACTTGAAGAGATGGATATCGACGCTGTGTTGGAGCGCCGCCCTTTCACAGTCGTGGTGGACGAGCTTGCGCACACGAACATTGCTGGATCCCGCCACCCAAAGCGCTGGCAAGATGTGCAGGAATTGCTCGCCGCAGGAATCAATGTGTTCACCACGCTGAACGTTCAGCATGTGGAAAGCCGCGCTGAGACTGTCCGCCAGATTACCCAGGTGGAGATCCGAGAAACCGTTCCCGACAGTGTCTTGGACGACGCCGACCTCGAACTGGTGGATCTCCCGCCTCGGGAACTCATTCAAAGGCTTCAGGAAGGAAAGGTTTATGTGCCTGACCGCGCCACGGTGGCCGCGCAGCACTTTTTTCGGGAATCGAGCCTGACGGCGCTGCGCGAACTCGCGCTCCGGTTGGTGGCCGATCACGTCGGCGAAGACACCGTGGAGTTGCGCCGCGGCGAACGAACTTCGGACCCATGGAAAACAGCCAACCGATTGCTGGTGGCCGTGGGCCCCAGCCCCCTCTCCGAGCAGCTTATTCGCTGGACGCGGCGAATGGCGGACGAACTGCGCTGCCCTTGGCTTGCGGTTCACGTCGAGGGCTCCCGCCGACTGCCGGAACCATTGGAGGCCCGGTTGGCGAAGAACCTCGAAACCGCGCGAGAACTTGGGGCGGAGGTGATCACGACGACCGACGATGATATCGCACGGGGATTGGTCCGGGTGGCGCACGAATACAACGTCACTCAGATTGTCTTTGGGAAGCCCGGCGGAACGGGCGTCCTCGACTGGTGGCGGAACAGCCGGGCGATGCGCCGCCTGATTCAGCAGACAGGCGATATCGACGTTCATGTGGTTCGAGCGGAAAAACGATCTCCGGCTTCCGGCGTGTCCTTCCATCCCCGGCGAGACTCAGGACTTTTGGATTACCTCCGAGCCCTTGGGATCGTCCTGGGTGTTGGTCTCATCAACCTGGCGCTCGCGGCGGTTTCTGGACCCCGGGTTCCAGGCCTCGTGTTTCTCCTGACCGTCGTTCTGCTGGCGCTGTTTCTTGGGAGAGGTCCTGTCTTTTTGGCCGGAGCGATCAGTGCGCTCGCGTGGAACTTCTTTTTCCTCCCGCCCCGATTCACTTTCACCATTCGCGAAGCGGAGGACGCTGTCCTGTTCGGAACCTACTTCGTCGTCGCATTGGTTCTTGGTCAGCTCGTTGCGAGGATTCGCGCCCAAAGCGGGGCTGAGCGCCGTCGCGAAGAGCGCTCCAGAGCGCTCTACCAACTCACGCGGGAACTGGCCGAGGCGGGGTCCCGCGACCAGGTTGTCTGGCAGCTCATGGCGCAAGTGGACCGGGTGTTTCAAACTCAGGCGGCAGTCTGCTTGCCGCTCGGCGATGGGATTGTTCCTCATCCGGACAGCACCCTGTCCATGGACGAAAAGGAGCTTGGCGTGGCCGAATGGGCGTTTGAACGAAGGCAGCCAGCCGGCAGGAGCACCGACAACCTGCCGGGAGCCGCCGCCCTTCATCTGCCGCTGCTCACCGAGCGAAAGGTTTTCGGAGTGCTCGCCGTGGGTTTGACCGACACCCATATCCGACTCGCCCAGCGAGATCTGCTCGAAACGTTCGCCCGGCAAGCCGCCTTGGTGCTCGATAGAATCGAACTGCGCGCATCAGCTGAGCGAACACGACTGCTGGCCGAATCGGAGCGCTTTAGCCGGGTGCTACTGAACTCGATTTCACACGAGCTTCGGACCCCGCTCGCGGCAATCACCGCCGCCGCAACCGCTTTGCGCGACGCCGAGGAACAGCCTGCGAGCCGACGCGGTGAGTTGCTCGCCGAGATTCAGCAGGCGAGCGCCAGATTGAACAGAATCGTGGGGAATCTTCTGGATGTGGCCCGGCTCGAATCCGGCAAGGTCGTCCCCCGCATGGATTGGCATGACGCTCGGGACGTGATCCAAACCGCCCTTCGCGATCTGGAGTCCGAATTGTCCCATCATCCTGTGACTGCCGATTTTCCCTCGAAGCCTGTCCTGGCCAAGATGGATTTCACTTTGACCCAACACGCCCTCGCCAATCTCATGGTGAATGCGTCGGTTCACACCCCTCCCGGGACCCCGATCGAACTCAAGCTCGCCGCCCCAGGGGACGAGTTGGTTCTGAGCGTCGCCGATCGCGGTCCGGGCATTCCGCCGGAGTTTCTGCCGCGAATTTTCGACAAGTTCTCCCGCGGACCCACGGCTCCGACCGGAGGCAGTGGCCTGGGGCTCACGATTGCCAAAGGCTTCATCGAAGCCCAGGGCGGACGGATATCAGCGGCAAATCAAAGCGGAGGCGGAACGGTTTTCTGCCTGTTCCTTCCCAATTCCGAGGCGTTGCCGCCGGAGCATCATGACCACTGAAACCGAGAAGCGACAGCCGATCGCGCTCACCATTGACGACGAGCCCCAGATTCGGAGGCTCCTGCGGGTCTCGCTCGAAAGCGCCGGATACCGCGTGTTCGACGCTTCGAACGGCAACGAAGGCTTGTCGCAAGCCGCCCAGCGCCGCCCGGACGTTATCCTTCTGGACCTCGGTCTTCCCGATATGGACGGCATGTCCGTCCTCGGGCGCCTACGCGAGTGGTGCGAGGCGCCGGTGGTCGTTCTCACGGTGCGAGATGGCGAAGAGGATAAGATCGCCGCGCTGGATTCCGGAGCGGACGATTATGTGGTCAAGCCGTTCAGCACCGGAGAACTGCTGGCGCGAATCCGGGCCGCCCTTCGTCGAAGCCAACAGCGCGAAGAGGATGTTGTTGTCGAGATTGGCGAGCTGAAAATCGACCTCGCTGCGCGAACGGTCCGCAAGCAAGGCGACCTCGTGAGACTTACACCGATCGAATACGCTCTCTTCCGCCTTCTTGTGGTTCACCGCGGGAAGGTTCTGACCCATCGCCAACTCCTCACCGAGGTTTGGGGACCGAACGCGGGGCGGCAGACGCATTATTTGCGGGTCCACATCGCCCATTGTGCGCAGCGGTGAGGACACCAGGTAAAACGAGCGGTTTGAAAACCGGGTGATGGTTGCGCGAACAAAGGTTGGGTGATGGGAGGAGGTGGCGAGGGTGGATGGCTCAGGGCACCGGCTCGATT
>JBFWOK010000047.1:0-39522 GCA_050250555.1 Limisphaerales bacterium | reverse complement strand
GGTCGCGGCGGGTCTGTACGACGGCAACATCGTCGTCACGTCGAACACGGTCGATTCTCCCGAAACCCGATCGCCTTCCCACACATCCATGGCGCTCGCCACCGCCTTCTCGTGGGATCACCGATGGCTCGCCTCCGGGGGATTCGACGCGGTCGCGCGAATCCGCGACCTCGAGGCGAACCGGGAAGTCGCCATTCTCAGCGGCCACGCCGACACCGTCAGCGGAATCGCCTTCAGCCCGGATCATCGCTGGCTGGCCACGGCGGGTTTCGACCGACTGATAAGCCTTTGGAGCGTTCCATCGTGGAAGCAGGAGGCGACGCTCAACGGACACGAGTCCGCGATCTGGTCCCTGGCGTTTGCCCCTGACAGCCAGGTCATCGCGACCGGCGGCAAGGACGGAGAGATCAAGGTGTGGTCGATTCTCAGGTCCCACAGACCGGCCGAAGCCTACCGCTTCCTCAAGCTCCCCCCGGACTCCCATTTGATCGAAGGCACCCGACTCCTGCCCGACGACACGATCTATCTGCTGCGAATCAGCCCCGCCGGTCACAGCATCGGGCGGTTCGATATCGATTTGCTCGAACTGCCACAAATCGTCGCCCTATCCAACGGCTGGCACTCCGCCGCTGTCCACGGATTGACACCCAAGGAGATACTTCCCATTCGAGATCGGGATCTCCGACTCGAAATCCTCGATCTGAAGCACCCAACCCGGTCGCCCGCGCTGGGCCCGAACCGATCCGGAATGAACGTGGCGGTATCCCTCGACCGCCGCTTCGCAGCCACCACAGGCTCCGAAGGCTCTTTCGCCCGCGTCGCCGAAGTCGGCAAACCCGAACTCGCGGTGGACCTTACTGCTGTCGAAGGGAAAGCCTTGTACCCGAATTTTTCCCAGGACGGTAGATACCTTGCCGTTGGAACCCTCGGCGACGGCATCTTCGTTTGGTCGACCCACGCTAATGCCCCTCACGGCTGGCTCATCGGGCACCGCCTTCGGGTCGATGGACTCGCCTCGGCCCCAGGGATCAACCACCTCGCTTCCGCCAGCGAAGACGGAACCGTCAGAGTCTGGGACCTCGAGTCATTGAAGCTGCTGCGGATCTACCGGTCGTCCGCGGATTCGTACTGGAGCGTTGTTTGGTCGCCGGACGGACGACGGATCGCCGCCGGCACCGGCGACGGGCGCGTGGTGGTCTGGGACCGCGATTCCGGCGAGGAGATGATCACGCTCAGGACCGGGGAACCCGGCGTCGTCAAGGTGATGGGCTTCACCCGCGACGGCCGAAACCTCGCCGCTTACACCACGCGGCAAGTCACCATCTGGCGGACCGCCCCGGCGGATCCACCCGTCAACCGCCTTCCCTGAGGCTTCGACCGACGGCGCTTTGGCGCCCCTCAATGCACTGACCTGTAATGAGGCTGGCGTTTTTCGTTAGTACCTTCTGACAGGAGTCGTATTCGCTAGCCAAATTCCGCACGCCGAAGTGCTTGGGTGTGGGCTGGATCGCCGGCGGATCGGCCTGTCAAACCCGATGAAGCCCTTGCACAAACCGCCGTCCACCGACGGAACAATCATCCCTGGACGTCGTTCCTCCACCGAGGGCCGTCCCTCCCATCCATCGACCAATCCGGACATGCTCCCCCCCGAATCACTCCATCGGCGCCTGGGTACGGGTCCCTTGTCGAACGCTCCGAAGCCCGAGAATCGTTCCCATCCAATCGCCTCAACCCTGCTCCTGACCGCATTGTTTGCGTTCCCCACGGCGGTCGTCGGCCAAACCACCGCCACCTGGGTGGGGGGTGCGTCCGGCAACTGGTCCGACGCCTCCAAGTGGAGCACGAATCCGCAGTTCCCCCAGAACGGCCTTCCCGGCGCGTTGGACCTTTACGACGCCTCGTTCGCGGTCAACGTCACCGTGACCCTGACCGAGGCCGTCACCATCGAGCGCCTCACCTCAACGGCCGCGCTGACGCTTTCGGGCGCCTTCCCGCTGAGCCTGAACAACGGATTCCACCTCGACTCCGCCAGCGCCCGGACCGTCGCGGGTTCCACCGTCATTCTCCTCGGTGGCACCAGTGAATATTCGGGAGCCGGAAACCTCGTCTTCATCAGTGGCGCCGTTCTCAACAACCACGCCGTCCTCGATTGGCAGAGCGACGCCGGCATCAGCTACGGCGGCGGAACAGCCGGCCAGTTCAACAACCTTGCGGGCGCGACGTTCCGGAAATCGGCGGGCGCCGGAACGACCCTCATCTCGTCGGGCATCACGTTCAACAACAGCGGGACCATCGATATCGACAGCGGGCAACTCGACCTGAATGGCGGCACGTTCAACCTGAACGATGGTTCGGCATTCACCGGAAGCGGACTGACCCGGGCCGTGGGCGGCTTGTTCACGCTCAGTGGCTCGCTCTCCGCCAACAACAATTTCGACATCGCCGGCGGATTCCTCGCCGGCACGCACACACTGGGCGGCGGAACCTGGGGTTTGTCGTCAGGGGGATTCACGGGCGCCGGAACGACGACGATCGCGAGCGACTCGAAACTGGCGTTGTCGGGTTCCGGGGCCAAGTCCTTCACCAACGTCCGAACCGTCAACGCCGAAGGCACTCTTGAATTCGGTGGCACGGCGAACGTGACACTCACCAGTGCTTCGGTCCTCCAGGCCGCCAGCGGGGGCCTGATCGACATTCAGACCGATGCCGACATCGTTTACGGCGGCGGTTCGGCGTCGACCGTCCAGGTTCAGTCGGGCGGGACCGCTCGCAAGTCCTCAGGCGCCGGCGTCACGCAGGTCGGAAGCGGCGTGGCCTTCAACAACGCCGGCACGGTGCAGGTCCAGTCGGGGACGCTCCAACTCGCCGGCGGCGGAAGCAGTTCGGGCGCGTTCGAAATCGCCTCGGGAGCGGCCTTCGACTACTCCGGCGGAACGCACGTCCTTGAGAACGGCGCGGCCTTCTCAGGGGCTGGCGTCGCGCGGGTTTCCGGCGCCACCCTTTCCGTTGCGGCCGGAGCGACGGCCAGCGCGGTTCACTTCGATCAGACGGGAGGAACACTCTTCGGCACGGGGACCTTGAACGTCTCAGGCAATTCCACGTGGTCCGGTGGCACTCAGGGCGGCGCCGGCAAAACCGAGTTTCAGCCGGGATCCACAACCCAACTGACCGGCCTCGGCATCAAGTCGATCAGCGAACGCATCGTCGACAATCGGGGCACTCTCGCGATCGTTGGGGAAGGCAACGTCTCGATGATTTCCGCGGGCGTGCTCGACAACCGCGGCCTACTCGACATCCAGAGCAACGCGGACTTCGTCTACGGCGGCGGCTCGACGTCCACCTTCCACAATCGGGCCGGTGCGACCCTCCGGAAATCCGCCGGCGACGGTGTCTCCGCGATCGGCTCCTCCATCACGTTCCACAACAGCGGCATCATCGACATCGATTCCGGTGAACTGAGTCTGGCCGGCGGAGCGTACAATCTGAACGACGGATCGACCTTCACCGGGAGCCAGTTCACCAAGGCCGTTTCCGGCACGTTCGCCCTCAACGGCAACCTCACCGCCAACAACAATTTCGAGGTCGCGGGCGCGACCATCGGCGGAACGCACACCCTGAACGGCGGCACCTGGAAGTGGACGAGCGGAACCTTTTTCAACGGTGCGACCACCGTCCCGGATGGCTCCACCCTCGCGCTCGAAGGCTCAAGCCCCAAGTCGCTCAGTGGTCAGACGTTGAACAATCAGGGCACCCTCTCGATCGCCGACCTCGG
This sequence comes from Limisphaerales bacterium, assembly GCA_050250555.1. GTDB lineage: Bacteria > Verrucomicrobiota > Verrucomicrobiia > Limisphaerales > CAIMTB01 > CAIMTB01. The sequence continues at coordinate 35,750 of JBFWOK010000047.1, read as the reverse complement.
GAACGTCTCATTCATCTCCGGCTCGACGGTCAACAACTCCGCCCTCGTCGATGTGGGTTCGGACGCGGACTTCGTCTACGGCGGCGGAACAGCCTCCACGATCAACAACACCGCACCCGGCACCCTCCGGAAGTCCGGCGGCGCGGGCACCACATCGATCGGCTCCGGTATCACGCTGAACAACAGCGGAACCATCGATATCGACTCCGGAGTCCTCGATCTCACGGGCGGCGCCTACAATCTCAACGACGGAACCGTGTTCTCGGGAAGCTCCCCGACCCGGGCCGTCTCCGGTATTTTCAATCTTTCTGGAACGCTGACCGCGGATAACAACTTTGAGATCGCCGGCGCCAGCATCTCGGGGACGCACACCCTCGCCGGCGGAAGCTGGAAATGGACCAGTGGCGCCCTTTCCGGCAGCGGAACCACAACGGTCGCCCCGGGCTCGACACTCGCCATGGAAGGCGCCTCCACCAAGACGTTCAGTGGGCACTCCCTCGACAACCAGGGAACCGTCACCTTCAAGGACTCCGGCAACGTCAGTCTGATCAGCGCCGCGGTGTTGAACAACAACAGCCTCTTCGACGTGCAGTCCGACGCCGACTTCGGCTACGGCGGGGGCAACGCCTCCCAGATCAACAACACCGGGACCGGGACCTTCGTGAAGTCGGGCGGCCCAGACGTCACCTCGTTCAGTTCGGGCGTCTCCTTCAACAACGCCGGCCTCGTCGCCGCCCAGGCGGGAACGCTCCAGTTCACCGCTGGAAACTACACCGACAGCGGCGGAACCCTTCGCGTCGAGAACAACGCCACAATCTCGTTTTCGATCGCCCCGACGTTTGCGTCGGCGCGGATTGAAGGGAACGGCACCATTCTCGCCCCGACGGTCAACGCCACCGGCGCCACCATCGCCCCAGGCCTTTCCGCGGGCGAACTGATCATCGACGGCAACCTCAACCTCGGCGCCCTCGCCACGATCTCGATCGAGATCGGCGGCACGACGCCCGGCTCAGCCCACGATCTGCTGACCGTCGACGGCACCGTTGCGGCGAATGGAAACCTTCAGGTTGCCCTGATCGGCGACTTCGTTCCGAGCGCGGGCATGTCCTTCACGGTGCTCGACAGCACCGCCACGATCTCCGGCGCCTTCGCCAACGTCGCCAGCGGGGATCGGCTCACACTCGCGGGCGGCAGCTCGTTCCTAGTACAGTACGGTTTGGGTGCCGCGTTCCCAGATCGGGTGATTCTCAGCAACTTCGCTCCTGTGCCCGAGCCCAAGGACTGGATGACGTTCGGTGGCGCCGGTCTTTTGGCTTGGGCCGCCGCGCGAAGGCTCCGCCGGAATCGCCAAGCCTGACGGTCTCCTCGGGCCGGTTTCGTGAGCGAAAAACTGAATGCGGCCAGATTTCGCCGGTCGCGACGGCCACGCCCTGACGTTCAATCCCGGCGGTCGACTTATCGGTCGCCGCCGCGTTGGAGGGGATCCCAGTACCGGGAATTGATCAGACCCCGCGCTCCGCTCGCGATCGGGTCCGACGGAGGGTTGATCAACGCGCTCTTGCGGGCTTCGGAGTGACCGTCGTTGAACACGACAATTCCCGTCCCGCCGTGCCGGGTTTTGTCGACGCCCTCGAGAGTGCTCGTGCCCGGGCCGTCCGCCATGCCACCCGTCGGCCACCAGAGGCTGCTGCTCCACATGCCGTCCGGCTTGGGCATCCCGTCGCCGACGCACACGTTCTGGGCTGGGCTGACAATGCCGTCCCGCTTGAAATTGGGGGCCGTGGCGAACGTGATGCCTCCGACGTTCACGGAATGGGCCGTGTACGGATGAACCCCCAGGAAGAACGCGTTGTACCCGTAGCCGACCTTGTGCGGGTCGAACCTCCACTCCCACGTGACGCGCTGATCGGTTCGCTTGCCCTTGATGGAGGGGCATCGGAAATAATTGCTCGCGCTGGTATCGCCATATCCAACGATGGTGCGCCCCCACCAGTTGGTCAGGGACATCGTCGCGTTGTCGGTGCGCAACCCCTCGTTTCGATGTCCGGGGAACGTGTCGTTGTTCTCGTCCGTGTAGAGGTGCATGAACAGCCCGATCTGACGGAGGTTGTTCAGGCACTTGACGCGGTTGGCCTTCTCCTTCGCCTTGGCCAGCGCGGGGAGCAGCATGCTGGCGAGAATTGCGATGATGGCGATGACAACGAGCAATTCGATCAGGGTGAAACCGCCTTTGCTTCCCGGGAGATTCCGGGGACCACGAGGGAATGAACGGGCCTTCATGAGGGGCGATGGGATCATTGGGATCTTGGGCGATGCGATTCGGTGGCTGGAGGAAAACTCCGGATTGGATCAGGGGATGGAAGTGGGATACCGGCCCGGCCAACTCGTGGCGAGACTTTCCTTCTCGAGGCCGCCGTTTTCCGCCCGCCCCCCTTGTGGCCGTCGGATCCCGGCGTGCCACGCCCAGCCCGTCTGGAGAAACAACGGAGGTCGGGACACCCGTGGGCCCCCGCAGAGCCGAGCGAGGCCGCTCGGGCCCCATCCCATCTTCAGGCTCCCGAATGAGATCGAATCCGGATCCTCCCTTCGCCGTCAGAATCCGCAGCTCGAACTTCCCGAGGGATTCCGGTTCGGACGCCGCTACGGCGAATCCTCACCCGCGCACCGAGCGCGGAAGAACACCGCGGTCGGCAGGGCGAGGGCCTCGATCGGCGGGAATTCGGTCGAACCCGGCCCGACGCGATAGTTCTCGCCAAAGAGCCTCCAGGTTTGCAGGTCCTCCGAGATTTCGAGGACGACATCACAGGGCGGCTGACCGTCCAGGCGGACCTCGAATCTTCCACCGACCATCCCGACCTGGAGCGAGGGCAACTCCGGTGGCGGGCCGTCCACTTCGATTTCCATGAAGCACGGCTCGATGATCCGGTAGTTCATGACGGACCGGACCTCAACCTTGTAGGTGCCACCATAGCGGGGCACGGCCCGGATTCTCATGTTGGCGTGGGTACCCGATTGCAGGCGGCTCATGCCGAAACGAACGAGGTCGGGACGGATCGAAACTTCGCCCACACCACCCACGTCCCAGACCGCATTGGTGAACGCAATCTCCGCGCCAAGAATCTCGAAACCGGCGGGGACCGAGTTGGTCACAACGGTCCCCGTCACGAGGCACGCACCGGTGAAGGACATGATGGACTCGAGGACAATCTCCTCCCCGGCCCTGCAGAACACCTTCTCGGTCTCGCACTGCAACGTCGCGCCGAAATAATTGCATTCGTTCCGAAGCAGCCAGAGCACTCCGTTCCACAGCAACGTTCGGCGTTGGCCCAACGAGTCGGAATCGTCCCCGGAACAGACCAGAAAACTCTGCGCGAGACGCCTCGCCTCCAGGGTCGCGACCCTGTCCCGCGGCGGAACCCGCACCAGGACGTCCGCCCCACCCAGCGTCGCCCGGGATTCGGCGCCGTCGCCCGCGACGGTCACGTGTTGAAGCGGCGAGGAAATCACGAACGGTTCCACCAACCCGTGGCGGCTCGAGTTGAACAGCTCGTCGGGCACACTCTCACCGAGTGCCACCATTCCCGCCGAAACCGTCCCGGTTCCCGGCACCATCCGGATCAGTTCGCTCCAGGCAACCCGGGACGCCTCGTCCCCGAGGCGCAATCCGTCCGAGACCAGGTTCTCGCCGATGAAGTACAGCGGTATTCCGTGGTTCCAAGCCTCGAGAAGCACTTCGACGTCGTTGGCGGTGATCCCCTGGGAATCGTCTCCCGTGTCATCCCAGATGATCAGCCGGAACCCTCGAACGAGGTCGAAGTGAAGTCCTTCCTGGTCCAGGACTCGGACCACGGGGTTGTCCCAACCGCGCTCCTCCTCGTCCCCCGTGTCCCTGGGAGGAAACGGAATCCTGAAATCGAGATCCGTGAGCAGATTGGTCAGGCAATCGATCTCCGAATCGGCCCGGTTTCGGATCACAAGGATTTCTCCGTCCAGCTCACGGAGATCCAGCGAGACCGGATCGGACCATGAAATCGCGCCATGATTGTCGGTCGCCCGTGCCATGAACCGATGGATTCCGGGCGTGGCCACGACCAGGCCCGTGGCCGCGCCCCGATACCGGTTGGTGGCCGCGGGATTCAGGAGACCCGACGCGTCGCCCGACAAGGCCAGCACAAGGTTCGATGCCCCGTTCCGAATCTCGAACAACTCCACTTTCGAGACGCGCCGGGCCGACGCGATCCGGTCCGTGTCCCAGGCGGCGACGTCGAACACGATCGGATCACCGACCCGCTGAATGCGGCGGTCCGATGGGAAGTCGATCCGAACTCCGGGCGGCCCGTTGGTGACCGTGAGATAGCACTCGCGCCACACCGAATTTGTAAGCGACTTCCCGGCCCGATTGAACGACACGGTGAGCCCGACATCGTAACAACCGGGAGCCGAGAACAGGTTCGTCGGCTGTCTCAGGTTGCTCTGCCTTCCTCCTCCAAGGTCCCAGGAGTAAATCAGGTCCGGCGCGTTGGGATTCGGACGGTTGTTGACCGGCGGCAGGACGACCGGCGGCGCGCCCGCGGCGGACGGCGGCTCCAGATGCGGGCTCAGCAGATCGAGACGGTTGGTCGTGATCCGGTTCACCCAGACGATGTTGGTCGAGTACCCGTCGAGATCACAGACGTGCCAGTAAAACGGAGCACCCGGGGGAAAGCGGTCGGCATCCTCCTTCGCGATCGTCACGGTCCCAAGGTGCCGGTTGTCGTCCAACGTGTCGTCGTGTTGGTAGACCCGAACCGACGCCTCCGAATCAGGCAACGGCAGCGCGCCCGACGCCTTGCTGATGTAGAGCCGGTAGGCCCCCGGCAGCGTTCGGTGCACGGTAATCGTCTCGGGACCGAATCCGTTCACGACATCCTTGTCGAACGTCGTGTACGGACTCAGGTCGATCCGTCCCAGCCCGTTGTTCACCCACAGGTAGTTGACCTCGTGCCGTCGGCCTTCCGCCGTGTGAATCAGAAGCGTCGCATCCAGATCGGGCGGATTCCGGCCCCAGTTCAGCACAAACCGGAACGCCGTCAGAACCGGCGACATCGAGATCTTGTTCGTTACCGACAAACCACGGACCGGCTGAAACTGGCTGTCCTCGAAGTCGATGTACTCGGGGCGCTTCTCGCACCGGAGGACCACCGAGTTGGCACGGCTCGAATCGTTGAACTGAACCGGTTCATCGAGCCCGACGACCCGCTTGTTCGTCCAGAAATCCGCGCTGAGCTCGTTCGGTTCGATGCCGACCAGCTCGTAGTTGCCGTCCGCGTTCGTGAAAGTGGGCTCGTATCCGGGGACATACACTTTCGCTCCCGGGATGGGCTTGTCGTTGGTCGCGTCCGTGACCTGTCCGCGGATGATGGCGCCGAAGGTCAGGCGCCCGATGAAGCTGTTGGTCGATGGCGGGTATTCGTTGGAGACACGCGCGACGTAGTTCGCCTCGTCCGAAGGCTGAACATTGTCGAGCACCAGCGTCTCGTTGGTCGCCCCAGGAATGTCGGCGCCGTTCTTGGTCCATTGGTAGATCAGATCCGGACTCCCGTAGGCTTTGACCGAGAACGCCACCGTCTCCCCGTTGGTGGCCGCGAGACTGACTGGCTGTTCCAGGATGATGGGGGGAGAGATGATTTCCTCCTCCGACAGCCGGATCTCGATCTGCCCCTCCATGTCGCCCCTTCCGTCCACCGCGATCTGGAAGGTGCGCCCCTTGGCGGCGGGAAAAGTGACTCGCGAGACTCCCGAGGTCCAACTCCTCAGCTGATCGACCGCCTCCCCGAGATAGATGCCCACCAGCGTCTCCAGCGCGCTGGTCGGATTCCCCGTCTCGGGATCAATGCGCCGGCTCCCTGAAACGTCGATCGTCACCAACCCGGGAGTCGGCGCCGTCCAGGTCCACCACACCGACCGGTTCGCGCGGACGCCCGCGTGAACCGGTTCGCCGGACTCGCGGCTCGCCATTTCATTGTGATACCGACCTCCGTCGGAGAACGAGTTGGCGGTCACATTGGTCCCGACGAGCGTGATGCGCCCCGAAAACGGATCGTTCGGCGGCGGGGTGACAACCCGAACGATCGCCGTCCGGCTTTGCGCTCCCGCGACGGCATTCGACGCGATCGCGTGGTAATTCCCGCCGTCGTCCGCCGTCGACGCAAGAATCGCCAGCGCGCCCCCAGGAAGAATCCTGTGGCGCGGCCCTTCGACGACCGGCTGACCGTTGTGGAACCAGTGGTAGGTCAGCGGCCGGCAGCTCGTGGCCGAAAACTCATTGGTGAATCCAGTTCCCACCCGCACTCGCCGGTTCGCGGGCTGGGTCAGGATCTGGGGTCGGGCGTTGACGACCAGGTCCGCGGGCGCCGACCGGACCAAGTTGAGGCCGTTCGAAATCTCCACGAGGTAGCCGCCTTGATCGAGGATGCTGACATTCGTGAGATTCAGGCACACTTGGGTCGCCCCCGGCACCGGCGTGAACGCGGCTTCGTTGGCGAGCTTTCGGAACCATTGGAACCCGAGCGGCGCACACGGCGAAGCGGCCGCCTGCACACAGAACTCCGCGCCCGAGCACTCGTCGACCGTCAGACGGGCGGGCTGCCGGGTGATGTCGGGAACGGAATCGATCACGAGGTTGATTTCCTTGGTCGTGAAGGTGTCCAGACCCACGGTCACCTGAAGATCGTAGACCCCGGCGTCCTCGACCAGGAGCGGGCCCAACTCAAGCGAAGGATCGGTCGCCAACGGGATCGGCACGCCGTCCCGACGCCATTGATAGGTGGCGTCCACACATCCCTTCGGATCGTAGGCGAGCGTGACAAGCCCGCACAATTCGTGGGTAGCCTTCTCAGGGGTCGCTCGAATCGCCGGCATCGTATCGACCTGAAGCACGGCGACCGCCGACGTGACCGCGCCATTTCTGTTCGCCACCACGACGTCGTAGGCGCCTGCCAGAGCCGGCGACAGAATCAGGTCCGGAAGCTCGGGAGCCACGGCACCCGGCATCGGGATCCCATCCTTCCGCCACTGATAAGTGAGATCGCTGCATGACTCGGCCAACACCTCGACCCGAGCCGTGGTGCAAAGCGAGAACGGCTGACTTCCCGCCGCACCTGTCCAGGTCGGCTGGACCAGGATCCTCGGGAGCGCCCGCACAACCACCTGCGCGACACGGCTCGTCGTCGCGATGGCGCAATCGTTCATCGCAACCAACTGGTACGCGCCGCCGTCCTCGACCGAAGTCTTCTCGAACGTCAGGAATCGACTCGTCGCTCCCGGAACCGGCACTCCGTCGTGCAACCATTGGTAACGGACCGGCGTGATGCTCGAAACCTCGCCCGAAAGCGTGTTGGTCCGGCAACTCAGCCCGGTGGCGCGATAATCGCCGACAGTCTCAAACGACTGCGGATGATCCACCCACTCCGGACAGGGCCCTTGCGTCGCGAAATCGAACTGGAACAGGAACGGCCCTTGGGCCGCCGCGTTCGCCCCATCCACGACGATATGGTACGGAACATCCGCCTCGACCACGAAAGCCACCGCGGTCGCATGGGACTTCACCAGCGTCAGCGCGTCCAGGCTCGATCCGCTGTACACAACCAGACGGCTCGGAAACCGCGGCGTGGCCTGGATGCTGACATTCGCCACGCCCGCCGCATTGGTCTGAAACCGCCACCAGACCGAGTGTATGGGCGCGGCCCCCAGATGGTTTGGCTCCTCGGGCAACTGGGTCGTGCCATGAGTGTTGAACGCGTTGGTCCGATACGAAAACCCATTCGCTCCAAAGACGGCGCCGTCGGTCACGTCATACGCTCTTTCGAAAGGATCGTTCGGCGGCCTGAATTCCACGCGGATCTGCGCTTCGCGGGACCGAGTCGACGGCCCTTCCTCGTCGACCGCTTCCATCGAGTAGAATCCCGCATCCGACAACGCGACCGGCTCGATGAAAAGATCCGGCCCCGTCTGACCGGCGAGGGGCACGGCCGAACCCGGCGCCGAACCCAGCGGCCGGAAGTACCATTGGTAACCGGTGACCCGGCACCCGGTCGCCCCGGAGACCAGCAACAGCGCCTCGCCCACCAATCCCAGATCATCCTTCGGCTGCGGATCGATCTTCGGCGTGACCGGCCGGACAGCAAGTTCCGCGATGTCACTGAACGCCTGCCCCGCCGCGTTCGTCACCCAGACCTGGTACTGACCCGAGTTCGCAAGGCTGAGGTCGAATAGCGTCAGACGCGGCGTCCGCGCGGACTCGTCCTCCAGATCCACCCACGCCGCTGTCGGCGACGCGCGCCATCGCCACTGATACGACAGGGGCTGTCCACCCACGAATCGCGCGGACACCACCCAATCCGTGCAACTCGATGCGGTTCCGCCTTTCGGCTGTTCCACCGGAACCGGCGGCTGCAAAACGCTCAACGCCGCATCCAGCGAAACCACCTCCCCGAGGTGATTGGCGACGCGACATCGGTACAGCCCCGAATCGCCGTCCAACGTGACCGCCCTCCGAACCAGGGTCTCGCTGGTCGCTCCTGGGATGTCGACGAAACCCACCGTGTTCGTCCGCTGAAACTGCCACTGGTACCGCAACGGTCGCGCTCCCAGGGCCCCGACCTGGAACGTCGCATCCGCCTGCTCGGGAACCGCCTGGTCCTTCGGCTGACCCAGGATCTCGGGTAACGTGTAAAGTCGGATGTGCAGGCCGAACTCCCCCCGACTCCCCACCTTGCTGTCGAGTTGGATGTTGTAATCGATGTCCGGAACCGCGTCGAAACCGAACCAACTCGTCGGCTCGCCCGGTCCGGCGTCGTCGTTGATTCCATAGGAATCCAACGCGCAAACCTCCTTGTTCTTGAACACTCCGACGACCGTGTCGATGGGGCTGTTCGTCGTGTGGACGACCGCGAAGCCGGGCTCGGGCGGCGCCCATGTCCACCACAGCGTCGCTCCGGACGCGCCCCGGGCCACCGGCTCACAAGCCGCCTCACGGGTCGCCTCCAGATTGGTTCCCTCCTCGTCGACGACCGCCACACGCGGCAGCTGGATTCGGCGGGCGAACGAATCGTTGACCGGCGGTTCCGCCACGAGAGGCAGACCCAGCATTCCAAGCAGCCACACAGTCACAACCCAACCGCATCGGAAGCCGCTTCCCAGGAAACTCACTCGGAACCGCGTTCGCGGGCCATCCATTCCAGAACCTGATTCTGCCGACTGGCCCATCCGGGAAATCCATCCTTCCAACGCGGCTCTCCTGAATTTCCCTAAGAATCTCATACCAGTGAACTCAGCTATTCCCGGACGCTTCCCAAATTCCAAGGACTTTCTCCGCCCAACACCGTCCGAACCCCCGATGATGACCCGCCCATTCCCGGTGTGGGTCGACCTCGAACGCGAATCGTGCGTTCGCATGGCACTTCGTTCCGTCTGCAATGCACCAGTCGTCTCCGCCTCGATCGACGGCCCTTCCCCTCCATCGCTTCCCTCGTGTTCTTGCCAAATGCCTGATCATAAGGTCCGGAGCCCGCGGCTCCTCGTCTCTATCCATTCGCGACGGATTCGTGGTCGTTTCGGATCTCGAATTGCCCCAGCCCGTCAACCAAGTCTCGGAAATCCGTCAACCCTTTGGAGCAACGATGGATGGAAATCCACCTATCCATCTGATTCGGGGACCTCTAACCACCATCCGCCCGCCTGGCACTTGGGCTGCTACGAAGGGATCGCGTATGAAACGATTCCTTTGCGTCGCCGCCGCCGTCACCGCGATCAACAGCGTCCCCGCCGCCCTTGGCGTGGGATTCGATGTCTCCGCGCTCACCCCCACGCTGTTCCCTGGCAACGATTGGAACACGATCGGCCCAGGACTCTACAAAGCCGACTCCCCGAATCCCGCCGACGAAAGCGACACCGACCCCTACGACCGATTCGGCACCCTTTTCAACGTGAACGGCGACGGCAAGGTCACCGGCGGAACCGTGACGTTCAACGTGCCGTCGAGCACCCTGGACATCGACTTCTTCGTGGTGAAGGCCGGCAACGAATACGCCAAGTTCGACACGAGCGCCGTCGACTGGTCCCTGTACGACTCCATCATCTTCGGGGGGTTCATTCAGTCGGCGAAACCGAGCAAGGGAGCCAAGAGCATCTCGCACATCTCCCTCTACGGGTCGTACACGCCACCCCTCTCGGATCCGATCCCTCCCCAGACTCCGACCCCGGTTCCCGACGGCGGCTGGACGCTCGGCCTGCTCGGCATGAGCGCCCTGGGACTCTTCCTGAAGCACCGCAGGTAGGTTGGGAGTGGAGAACGCGGATCGGCGGACCGATCCGCGGCCCCCGAATCTAGGTCCGGGTCCGTAGGACCAGCCTGTCCCGAGCCAACGCCCCGCAATGTGCCTCAAGCCCCATCGGGCCGGCCCTGGCGCGCGGCCAATCATCGAACCTGGAGCTGACGATCGCCTTGCCAAGCGTCGCCCCGACGGGGCTTAGTCCGCCCAGCGCCCCATGAACACCGGGAGACCCAGATCAAATCCCTTCAAGGAGGACCTCGTACATCCGCGATGCCCCGGCAAGCCAGAGGTCGCGACCGACGAGGGCTTTCGGACACCGCCAGAAACAGACACTGGCCGCCCTTTCCCGATCCGCGTCGCCACCGCCCTCAAGGATCGCGATGGTCTGAGTTTTCGATTCACCGATCCCACGCCTCCGCCCGGCGAGGCCTACTATTCCGTGCGCCGCTTACCATGACTTCGGATAGGATCCCAACCTGGTGACGGAGCCACGATTGACATCGCCTCGGTCACCCAGGCGGGACCGTCTCGCCCGAGCGGGTCCACTGGGGAATCCCGGTCGGACCTCCGACCGCGACAACTGGACCTTCCGGCTTCGACGCGGTCCGGGTAGGCTTCGTCCGTGCCGGATATCCTGCTCTGCACGCTCAACGCCAAGTTCATCCACGCCTCCTTCGGACTTCGCTACCTTTTCGCGAACCTTGGGGAACTGGAGAACCGCGCCGCGATCGCCGAGTTCGAGATCAAACAAACACCCCTCGAAATCGTCGAAGCCCTGCTGGCGCAACAGCCCCGCGTCATCGGCCTCGGTGTCTACATCTGGAACGTCCGACCCTCCTTCGAAGTCGTCGCCCTGCTCAAACGCCTGAGACCGGAGATCCGAATCGTGCTCGGCGGACCCGAAGTCAGCCACGAAACCGGCGACCAGGAAATTGTCGCGCTCGCCGACCACACGATCACAGGCGAGGCCGACCTCGCCTTCGCAGATCTCTGCCGCAAACTCCTCGATCCGGGGCCCGCGGATGAAGAACCACCGCCCAGGATTCTGCAGGCGCCCCTGCCCGACCCCGCCCGGGTCCGCCTGCCCTACGCCCACTACACCGCCGACGATCTGGCCCACCGAATTCTCTACGTCGAGGCGTCACGCGGCTGCCCGTTCACCTGCGAGTTCTGCCTGTCGTCCCTCGACATCCCGGTCCGGCAGTTTCCACTGGAACCCTTCCTCGCGAGCCTTCGGGACCTTCTCGAGCGTGGAGCCCGTCAGTTCAAGTTCGTCGATCGCACCTTCAACCTGAATCTCTCGGTCAGCCGAGCAATCCTCCGGTTCTTCCGCCAGCACTGGCGCGACGGACTTTTTCTTCACTTCGAGATGATTCCGGACCGCCTGCCGGAAGCCTTGCGCGAGGAGATCGCGTGGTTTCCTCCCGGAACGGTTCAATTGGAGATCGGAATTCAATCGTTCAACCCCGAGGTCTGCGCGCTCATCAGCCGCCGCCAGGACGTTGAACGGACCGAAGCGAATTTCCGGTTCCTGCGCGGCTCGACGGGCGTTCACATTCACGCCGATCTCATCGTCGGATTGCCCGGGGAGATTCTGGAGAGCTTCGGGGCGGGGTTCGACCGACTCCTGGCGTTGAGGCCCCAGGAGATTCAGGTCGGAATCCTTAAGCGCCTCCGTGGAACACCGATCAGCCGGCATGACGAGGCGTGGGCCATGCGCTACAGCCCGCATCCGCCCTACGAGATTCTCGAGAACCGATTGATCGACTTCGTCACGATGCAGCGCCTTCGAAGATTCGCGCGGTATTGGGATCTGGTCGCCAACAGCGGTCGCTTCGCGGCCTCGCTGCCGTTGGTCTGGTCCGGAGGCGCTTCGCCGTTCCAAGGCTTCCTGAACTTCTCGGATTGGCTCCACGCGCGACTGCGGCAAACGCACGCGATTGCCCAAGACCGACTCGCCAGGGCGCTGCTCGAATGGCTGATCGAAGAGGCGGGAGTTCCGAGAGGGACAGCTACCGAGGCGGTGATCGACGACTGGCGGCGGCTGGGACGGCGCGATCTGCCGGAGTGGCTGGGCGTCAGTCCCCGCGACACGGTGCGTTCGGCGCCGGAAGAGCCACGCGGTCTCCCCGCCCGACAGGCTCGCCATGCGCAGGGTTCAGGCGGATAGGTTCGGCACGGCGGACGCCCGGCGCGTCCCCTAGGCGCGACCCGAATGGCCCCCAATTCATTCCAAGGCCCACTGGGGACCCTCGGCGGGGCGATCGCTCCGCCCCAACGGGGCGTCCTTGGATAGCCCAGGGCTGGGGCCCGAGCCTGCCGAGGGACCCTGCCCTGGGTTGCCGCCGCCGCGTGGGTCCGCACCCTGAATGGGTGCCACCATTCCTCCGCGCCGAGGGTGTCGCCCCTACAGGGCTTGACCGTTTCATGGATTCGATTCGGACCCAGGGCGCCGTCCCGCTTCCCGCGGAACTCACCCTGGGCTGTCTCCTACCGCCCCTTCGGGGCTTGGGACGCCGCAAAGGGACAGGCCCTTTGTGTCCCCCCTCCCGGTCTTCGCAGACTTCGGTGAAATGAGGATGTAAACGACGGGCACGATGAACAGCGTGAGGAACGTGGAAGTCGCCATGCCGCCGACCACGGCGACACCGAGGGGGCGCCGCCCACCGGCCGCCTCCCCGAGACCGAGGGCCACGGGGAGGATGCCAATGATCGTGGACAGAGCCGTCATGAGGATGGGGCGAAGACGGATCCGACCCGCGTCGAGCATGGCGGTCGTGGCGTCGGCGCCCTCGGCGACGCGTTGGTTGGCGAATTCGACCAGCATGATGGAATTCTTGGTCACGAGTCCGAGCAGGAGCACGATGCCGATCAACGAGTAGACGTTGAGGGTCATGGCGGGCACTTCGGGAAGGCTCGTCGTGAGCCAGGCGAGGAACTTGGGAAGCTCTTCGAGCGGCGCGTACGCCTTGATGACGGCGATGCCGTTGACGATACCCAGGAGCCAAAGACTTCCGAACGCGCCAAAGAGCGCCAGAGGCAGCGCGAGCATGATCACGAACGGATAGCGGAGGCTTTCGAACTGGGCCGCGAGGATGATGTACACGACAAGAATCGCGAGGATCAGCACCTGGATCGATTCCTTGGAACCTTCCCGGATCTCATCCGCTTCGCCCGTCCATCGATGGGTCACGCCGGGGGGCAGCAACGATGGGAGGAGGGCTTCGGTGGCCTCGACGGCCTTTCCCAGGGACATGCCCTGGGGTTGGCCGCTCACAGTCACCGCGCGTTGGCGTCCGAATCGGTTGATCGCATTCGGCGACCCTTGTTCGGTGGGCAGAAGCACGCTCGAAGCCGGGACCAGTCCACCTCCGGCGCCCCGGAGGTAGATCTCCTCGACACTGAGCGGCACGAGGCGTGACTCCCTCTCGAGTTGGGCGATCACCTTGTACTCCTTGCCGCGGACGTTGTACCGAGCGACATCGAGGCCGCCCCACATCAGCTGGAGCGCTTCGGAGGCGCTTCGGACGTCGACGCCCAGACCCGCCGCCAGGTCCCGGTCGAGGCGAAACGCGAGCTGGGGCTGCTCAAAATTCAGGTTCACCCGCGCCTGCGGCAGGATCCCCGCCTTGCCGAGAGCCGTCATGACCTCCCGTCCGGTCGCCTCCAGTCGCGGAAGATCCGGGCCCTGGAGCACGAGTTGGAATGCCTCCGTGAAGTCGGTCGCCTTGGGCAGGATCGCGATCGCCTGCGCGCCTTTCACCTCGTTGATCAACCGCATGAACATTGATTCACGCCCGCCCGGACGGGCCAGATCGAGGGCCGAACGTCGCGCGCCATCCTTCAGCTGGACGAACATGATGCCGAAGTCGGATTCGCCGGGAGCCCCGCGCGCCAGGGCCACGGCGGAGAACATGCCCGAAACATCCGGGTAATCGCGCGCGATGCGTTCGGCCTGGCGCACGTAACGGTCGGTGTGCTCGCTGGTGGAACCTTCCGGCGCGAACAGGAGCATCAGGATGTAGCCCTTGTCCTCGTCGGGCAGGAATTCGCGGGGCAGCTTCTGAAACAATCCGTAGGTCGCCGCCATGGACAGCAGGCCGACCCCAAGGACCACACCCTTCCGTCGGACCGCCCAACCCAGCCACTTCGCGTACCGCCGTTCGAGACCCCGGAAAAGGCCCTCCAACGCCAGGTAGACCCGGCCATGCCGCTCCGGCGCGTGCCGGAGCAGACGCGCGCACAGGGTCGGCGTCAGCGTCACCGCGACGAAAGCCGAGATAACGACCGATCCGGCCGTCGCCACAGCGAATTCCCGGAAGAGCACGCCGGTCGTCCCGGACTGGAAGGCGATCGGGAGAAACACGGCGACGAGCGCCACCGTGATCGCGAGCACCGCCGTGGTGATCTCCTTCACGCCGCGCACCGCCGCGTCCATCGGATCCATCCCCGCCTCGATGTGTCGGAAGATGTTCTCGAGGACGACGATCGCGTCGTCCACGACAACGCCCACGGCGAGCACCATCGCGAGCAGGGTCAGGATGTTGATGCTGTACCCGAACAGATTGAGGATCAGGAATGTCCCGACCAGCGACACGGGCACGGCGATCATCGGGATGAGCGTCGATCGGAGGTTCCGCAGGAACGCCAGCATGATCAGGAGGACCAGGCCAAACGCGATCAGGATCGTTTCCTGAACCTCGGTGATCGCCCGTCTCACGAAGACCGAGGAGTCGTACGCGATCGCCACTTCGATGTCTCCGGGCAGGGACGGCCGGATCTTCGCCACCTCCGCCTTGACCTCCTCGGCGACTTCGAGCGCGTTGCCTTCCGATTGCTTGACGATCCCCAACCCGACCGCGGGCTTGCCGTTGTAGCGCGCGACCGTGCGTTCGTCCTCGACCCCCAATTCCACCCCGGCGATCTCGCGAAGTCTCACGGGGCCCCCGTTGCGATAGGCAATCACCAGGTCCGCGAACTGCTCGGGCCGATCGAGGCGGCCGAGGGTCCGGACGCTGATTTCGCGCTGAAGATTCTCCAGACGGCCGGAAGGCAGTTCGATGCTGTTGTCGCGAAAGACGCGGACCAAATCACCAGCCGTGATCCCGTGGGCGGCCATGCGCACGGCATCGAGCCGGATCCGGATCGCCTGGCGTTTCTCGCCCCCGAGATTCACCCCGCCCACCCCGGGCAGCGTCTGAAGGCGGTCCTTGAATTCGCGTTCCGCGATCTCAGTGAGTTCCAGAGTCGACCGCCGATCGCTGAAGAGCGCGATCCACATCACTTCCTGGGCGTTGGCATCCTGCTTCGCGACCACAGGCTCCTCGATGTCCTCCGGCATCAGACTGCGCGCCCGGGCGATGCGGTCGCGCACATCCTGGGCCGCGACATCGGGATCGCGATCCAGTTGAAACCGGACGGTGATGAGGCTGACCTCCTCGCGCGACTGCGACACGAGCGTCCGGATCCCGGAAATCGTGTTGATCTCCTGCTCGAGCCGCTCCGTGACCTCGGCTTCCATGACCTCCGCGCTCGCCCCGCGATACAGCGTGGTCACGGTCACGATCGGCGGATCCACGTCCGGAAGTTCCCGGATCGGGAGGCGCAGGTACCCGACGGCGCCGAACAGCACGATCAGGAGATTCATCATGATCGCGAAGATCGGCCGGCGGATGCAAAGTTCAGGCAGCGACATGGCGGTGGGTGCGATTCAAGGCCGGAAGTCCGATACGCGCCTCAGAGCGCGTCGTTGCTCAAGTCCGAGGCGTCCCCGGCGTCCGAGGAGGCCGTTCCCAATCCCCCGGCGTGGGCGGCCGCGTCCGAACTCACCTTCACCCGGGAGCCGTCCGCGATCTTCTGGGTTCCCGCGACGACGATCTGATCGGCCTCGGTCACTCCGGACTCGAGTTCAACCTTTCCCGGGAGGCGGACGCCGAGGGTGACCGGCACCCATTTCGCCCGTTCGTCCTCGATCCGATACACTCCGAACTTGTCCAGCGACGGAATCAGCGCGCTTTCGGGAACCACCAGCGCGTCGGGTTTGGTCCCCAGGACCAGTTCGACCCGGCCGAACATCCCGGGACGGAGCAGGCCTTCCGGATTCGCGACGATCGCCCGCACTTCCACCGTCCGAGTCCCGGGATCCACCTCGGGACTCACCAGGTCGATCCGCCCTTCGAACCGCCGGTCGCCGAAGGCGCTCACCTGAACCCGGGCGGTCTGTCCGGTGCGAACCACCGCGAGGCGCCGCTCGGGGAGGCGAAAGCGGACTTTGACCCGGACATCCTCGACAAGCGTCGCGAGCGGTTCGCCCGCGTTCACGTATTGACCGACACTCACTTCTCGCGTTCCGACCACCCCGTTGAACGGCGCGACGATCACGCGTTCCTCCAAGCGACGATTCTCGAGTTCGTACGTCGCCGTCCGGGCAGCCAGCGTGCTTTCCATCAGGTCGAGTTCCTGCTGTGAAATCGCCTTGGTCCCCGCGAGCGTTTGCGCGCGTTCCAGGTTCGACCGGGCAAGTTCCTGGTCGGCCCGCGCCTGCGCCACCTGCGCCTGCTCCTTCCGTGCCCGCATCCGAAAGAGGACGTCGCCCTTCGAAACCCGCTGGCCTTCGACAAAGTGGAGCGACTCGATCAACCCCGCGGACTCGGGCTGGAGAACGACGCGCTCGTCGGCCTCAATCGTTCCCACGGCCGGAATCAGTATCTCGACTTCGCTGCGGACCGGCCGGGCGGCGGCAACCTCGACGACCGGCTCCGGAGGCCCGCCCCCGTCGCCCCCGCACCCGCCCCCCGCGATCAGCAAGACGCCGAGGAACCCACCGCCCGTCATCCACCGACTCCACCCGCCGCGCTTTTCCATGATTGGCATACGTCGCATCACTCCTTCCATCCGCCGCCCAGCGCCTTGAGCAGGCGCACGGTGGCCAATAACTGTTCCCGCTTCACCCGTTCCTGGGCGACGAGGCTGAACAGCCGCGCCTGTTCGGAATCCACCACCTCCAGGAAACTCACCGCGCCCGCCTGGTATCGGGTGAACGATTGCCGCGCCGCGAGGGTCGCCGCCGTGGCGGCCTCGCCGCGCGCCGCCACCTCGCGCTCCAGGAACTGAATCGCCGAAAGCGCGTCCTCCACCTCCCCGAACGCCACCAGGATCCTCTGCCGATAAAGCGCCACCGCCTCGTCGTAGGCCGCCTTCGCGCGCTCGAGGTCCGCCCGGTTCCGACCGCCCGCGAAAAGGGGCAACGAGACACTCGGCCCGAACGACCAGGTCCGGCTCTCCCATTGAAAAAGGTCGGTGAGCTCTCCGCTCAACAAGCCCCCGCTCGCCGTCAGGCGAAGCGACGGGAAAAAGGCGCCCCGGGCAACGCCGATCTGGGAAAGCTTCGCCGCCAGCGCGCGCTCGGCTTCCGCCACGTCGGGCCTCCGCTCCAAAAGACTGGACGGCAGATCCGCCGCCACGCGCGGGAGGACCGGTGGGTTCGTGGCGATCGTGGCGTCAAACATCGAGGGCGGCCGGCCGCACAGGACCGCCAACCGGTTGAAAACCTCGGCCCGCGCCCGCCTCAACGCCTCGAGATCAGCCTCGGCCGACGACACTTCAACCTGTCCCCGCTGGACCTCGAACTCCGTCAGCATTCCCGCCTGAAGCCGTTGTCGAAAGATATCGAGCGCCTCCCGCCGGACCTCCACGGTCCGCTCCAGCAGGACGATCTCCCGTTCGAGGCTCTGCATTCGAAAATAGTCGAAGGCCACATCGGCCTGGAGGGCCAGGAGCACGGACTGCCGCGCCGCCTCCGCCCCGAACGCGAGATTCCGGGCGCCCTCGAACGACCGCCGCACCCGGCCCCAAAGGTCCACCTCGTAACTGAGATCCAACGGGGTCTGGAACTGGCCCAGCGTGAAGCTCGGGATCGGAAAACCCACCGGACTCGGCGCGTTCCCCGAGGTTCGATACCTCGTCCAGGCCGCGGAGCCGTTGAGCGTCGGAAACAAGTCCGCCCGCGACATCCGGGCCAGCGCCCGCGCCTGCTCCACCCGGGCCAGCGCCGCGACGGCACCCAGATTTCCCGAAGACGCCACCTCCTGGAGGGAATCCAGCCGTGGGTCGTCAAAGACGCGCCACCAACCGTCCCGAGGAACGGCATCCTGGGGTTCCGCGTTCTTCCAGCGCCACGCCTCCGGGATTTCGACCTCCGGGCGCTGATAGTCCGGCCCGAGCTTGCATCCGGCGCCGGTCCACCCCGCCAAAACCGCGGCCAGAAGCGGCGCGACCAGCCAGGCTCGCCAGCGCGGCAACTTCCGGAAGTCCAGCGCTGCCCGCTGCCCAAAGGCGGATACTGATACTCCTTCCCAGCGCCCGGTGGGCCTCGGCCCAACGCACGTTCGCAGGGCACGCAAGGCCTCGCTGGGTGGACGCCGATCTTCCCGTGGTGAACCCGAACTCATAGGGCGGACTCGGCGAAGCGGAACAACTCCCCTCGAAGGGCTTCCTTCATTTCCGGACTGAACGCCGAGGTGTTCAGCAGTTCGTTGAACCACAAGCCATCGACGGCAAGCATCAGCAGCAGCACGCGCAAGGGATGTCGCTTTCCCTCGGACAACTCCCGGAAGTGCGAGGCATGCCATTCGCGAACCGGCGCCAGAAGCCGGGGATCATTGGCTCCGGCGGCGACCAATGCGGCGCAGACCTGCCGGCGGTCGGGCGTCTCCTGAAATCCGGCCTTCACGAACGCCTTCAGGTCGGATGCCTTTTGTCCGGCGCAATCCTGGGATCTTCCCGCGACCTCGCGATCGGCATCGAATCGTTCGAGGAGACTGGAGAGCAATTCCTTCAGCAGACTCTCCTTGGTTGGGAAGTGGTAGAGCAGTCCTCCTTTGCTGACCCCGGCCCGCTCGGCGACGGCGTCCAACGTGAGATGGCCCGCCCCTTGCTGGCAGACCACCCATTCGGCCGCCTGCAGGATCTCGCCGCGGAAACTACCTCGTTTGGGTGGGGATGGATTCATGATCAAACGACCGCTGGCTCGGCAACGGCCGAAACGTTTCCTAACCGTCCAGACGGTACAGTTCAAGTCGCGGGAATGGATAGACGTGCCGCGGCACCTGTCAACTCTTCAAGTTCCAAGGCCAGTTAAACGCCTCCCATCCAATTCAATAGGCCTGCGCATAAGTTGGTGAACAACATCGGACATCCCGCGCTTGGTTTTCATGGGGTTCGCGATACAACAGCGAAGTCGAGTTAAGGGGCGAGACCCCTTTCGGGGAGCCGGCGGCCTCGCAGGTCCAATCCACGAGGCGCCCAACGTCGGCACGAGGAACCGTGAGCGTGGCGAACTCCGACACCCACCACGGCCTCCGCCGGAACCGGCGTTCCGGCGGAGGCTCATCCCACCCGCCGTTCACCCACCCGCCGTTCACCCACCCGCCGTTCACCACCGGCCCTTCACGCGCTCGCACCTCGGGATTCCTTCGCGTACCCTCCCGGGATGATCGGTTCCGCCCGCTCCGTTTTCGCCTTCGCCGTACTCGCCGTCGCCGTTCATTCGCCCCGCGCCGCGACGCCTCCACCCCAGGAAACCGCCTTGGGGACCATCACCGCCGAAGACCTTCTCCGCCACACGCGGGTCCTAGCGTCGGATGAATTCGAGGGACGCGCTCCCGGCAGTCCCGGCGAGGAACTCACGGTCCGCTATCTGGCGGACCAATTCCAAAAGTTGGGTCTCGAACCCGCCGGACCCGGCGGCTCCTGGTTCCAACCGGTCGCCCTGCGCGGCATACGGTCCGCCGTCCAGACGACGGTGTCCCTGTCCAAGGGCGGCGCCACGGAGTCGTGGGTCTTCCCGCAGGACGTCGTCGGCTGGTCCCCCCGGATGCAATCCCGCGTCACCGTGCCCGAGAGCGAACTCGTGTTCGTCGGGTACGGTGTCGTCGCGCCCGAATACGGATGGGACGACTACAAGGACGTCGACGTCCGCGGAAAAACGCTGGTCATGCTCGTCAACGACCCTCCGATTCCCGATCCGTCCGATGCGTCGCGCCTGGATCCCGATCAGTTCCGTGGGAAGGCCATGACCTACTACGGTCGCTGGACCTACAAGTACGAGATCGCGGCCGCCAAGGGCGCCGCCGCCGCGTGGGTGGTTCATGAGACCGAACCCGCCGGATACCCCTGGTTCGTGGTCGTCAATTCCTGGGGTCGCGAGAATTTCGCGCTGGAGTCAACCGACGGAAACGCCCGGGAGATCGCCGTCGCGGGCTGGATCAGTCTCGACCGGGCAAAACAACTCGCCGGCTCCGCCGGCACCGATTTCGAGTCGCTCAAGAAGGCCGCGTTGCGCCGCGACTTCAAACCGATCCCTTTGGGCGCCTCGGTCCGCTTCGACGTGACGAACACCCTCCGTGCCGTCGAATCCCGAAACGTCCTCGCCAAGCTTCCCGGATCCCATCCTCAGCGCCGCGACGAATGCATCGTGTTTTCCGCGCACTGGGATCACCTGGGACGGGACGACCGAAAGGACGGCGACTCGATCTTCAATGGCGCCCTCGACAACGCCACCGGAACGGCGGCGCTACTCGAACTGGCCGAGGCGTTCGCGTCGCTGCCCAAGCGCCCCGATCGAACCCTCCTCTTTCTCGCGGTCACGGCGGAGGAACAGGGTCTTCTCGGGGCCCGCCATTACGCCAGGAACCCCGTGATCCCCCTCCACCGAACCCTCGCCAACCTCAACATCGACGGCGCCAACGTGGTCGGGCGGCAGGGCGAGATCGGTGTCGTCGGCCAGGGTCTGAACACCCTCGAGGATCTCCTCGTCGAAGCGGCGAAAACCCAGGGCCGCCGGGTCCTGCCCGAGTCCGAACCCGAAAAGGGCTACTACTACCGCTCCGATCATTTCGAATTCGCCAAGATGGGCGTCCCGGCGCTTTACCTCGACAAGGCCGGCGACGAGATCCTGGGGCGGCCGGTCGGATACGGAAAAATGCGCCGCGAGGAGTACCGCGAGAAGGACTACCACAAGGTCAGCGACGAGGTGAAACCGTGGTGGGATCTGTCGGGGGCGGTCGAGGACATCCGATTGATGTATCAGGTCGCGGACGCGATCAGCCGGTCCGACCGCTGGCCCGAATGGAAGCCCGGCGCGGAATTCAGGGCGCGGCGGGAAGCCCAGCTTCGGAACGCGCCCTGACGCGGGCGGAGCGGGTTCCTCGATGATTTCTTGGGATCGTCGAGATCACAGGATATCAGCGTGAGACGCCGTCGGAACAGGCCGGTTACCGGCCTTTGAATTCGATGCCCGTCGGATCGGCGTCCTCCCAACCGCGGCGGCTGTGGAAGCGCCACCAGTCGATTTCGCGCGGATGTCGCCGCTCCCAGGCGGCATGGGTATCCGCGTAAATCAGGTTGAGCCCGCCCTTGTGGGGCGACGTGGAAGGCGTCCAGTACGGCATTTCCCAAAGCAACACGGCGGTGGATGAGCTGGCGACGTCGCTGGTGCGCCGACCGCTCACGGGGCGGGCGGTCTCGTAGGTCGCCTGGTCCTTCTTCAGGTAGATGTGGTTCCAGACGTAGGTGATGTAGTCGTTGTCCAGCAACATCGTCTTCAGGCCCGGAACCGCGGGATCGCTTCCCCGAATTCCGTTGGGACAGACATACATTCCGGCCGTGGGAGGCGTCCGCTTGCTGCGGGGGATGGCGACGTCGCCCGGTGTGTTGGTGCCGTTGTTCTTTCCGATGTAGGGCTCCAGCAGCTCGTAGAGATACTTGTCACTCAATCGGTGATCGTCGCCCCAAGCCTTCCCCCACGTCCGGGAGAGCGGGTATTTCTCCTCGGCGTCGCCGGAGTACATGGTCACGGCAAGACCGATCTGGCGCTGGTTGTTCAGGCAGTAGGTCTGCTGGGCTTTGGCTTTGGCCTTCGCCAGCGCGGGCAGGAGCATGCTGGCGAGGATCGCGATGATCGCGATCACGACCAGCAGCTCGATGAGCGTGAATCCCCGGCGGTTTGGGTCGCCAAACCTCCGAATCGTGTCGGGTGAAGTGCGCATGGAATGAATCCTCCGCTGGCTTTCGTCGCTTATTGCTGGACCCGATAGTAGGTGGCGGCGCCGACCGGATCCACCTGCACGCCCGGGACCGCGCCCGGAACCGCGCTCCAAGGCCCAGTCACGCTCGGCGCCGATTGAAGCGTCCCGCCGCCGGTCCATTGGATGACGAGCTTCGTGCCGGACCTGGAAATGCTCACGCTGGACGGTTCGGCGAGAGGCACGAAGTAGAAGGTGCCCGCCGCGTAGCGATTCGCGGGCCCGCCATCCGCGGTTCCGGGGAAGGCGGCGGGATCCGTCGCGTACGCGCCGGTGCCGACGAATTCGAGCGCGCCGCCGCCGGTGAAGACGGACCTGCCGGGCACTCCGTTGCCGTTGCGCTCGTCTCCGCCGTACCCAGAGGCCGCCATCGTTCCCTGGAATCCGCCGATCAGCACGACGCCTTGGGGCAGGTCCTTGAACCGGCTGCCGTCGATGAGTTCGCCCGGTTCCTCGGTGGAAAACGTCAATTCCGCCAGGACTTCCTGGGTCACCCGGTTGTACAGCCGGGCGGTGATCGGCAAAAACAAACCGTCGGAGCTGTCATCGAACACCCCGAGACGCGTGACCTGAACCGGAGTCACCACATTGAAATGCATGCCCAACGCCCCGCCGAACGCCTGGCTGCCGACGGTCCCGGCCTCGACCTGATACGCAATCCCCGGTTCGCGAGCCTCGGCGCTCAGGCAGACTTCGGCGGAAGGCGTCCCCGCCTGACCGGCCGCGGTCACGGCCACAACCGTGTAGCAATAGGTCGAACCCTTGGTGAGGACCGCATCGATGTAGGTCAGGTCGGCCACGTCACCCACTTGGGCCGCTCCCCCGTCGTCCACTCGCCGGGACACCCGGTACTTGGCCGCGGGCACCGGCTCGGCCACCGCCGGCCAGGACAGCCTGACCGAAAGATCCCCGCGGACCGCGGTCGCGGTCACGGTGCCGGGATAGGTCAACGACGTGGTCTCGAACAGAAAGCCGCCGGCCCCGAACCGGTCGGAAGCACCCGAATCGGGCGTCCCCGGATATTCGCCCTGTGTGACCGAGTACCGGCCCGTGCCAACGAAGCGGATCGAGCCGCCACCCGAGTTCACGGCCCAGGGACGGACGACGTTCGGATTGCCCCCGGGATTCACAAGCCGTTCTTCGGCGCCATAGTTCTCCGCCGAGATGGTGCCGCGGAATCCGTGCTCGAGCCGGATCGGCGCGGGCAAAGGTTTGTAACGACTGCCGCCGATCAGGGTTCCACCCGCCTCGGAAGTGAACTCGAGGTTCGCCACTTCCACGGGATTTTCCGGGTCGCTCCGATCCCAAAGCCGGGCCGTGAGGGTCCGCGCCAGTCCATCGCTTCCGTCGTCAAACACTCCGAGGTGGGTGACGACGATCGGGTTGACGATGTCGAAATCCATGCCGAGCACTCCGTCGAAATTCTGGGTCCCGGCGACACCGGAATTCACGAGGTAGGCGACGTTCTGACCGGCGGGCAGCACGTAGGGTGAGGCGCAAAAGCGGGCGGACTCGACTCCCTCCTGCCCACCCGCGCCGATTCCGCGGATCTTGTAGCAATAGACCGACCCGTTCGTGACGTCCGTATCCGCGTACTCGGGGGTCGTCGACTCGCCGGCCTTCGTGAAGTCGGCGGTCGGCGAGGTCGCGCGAAGGATCTCATACTTGCTCGCCGGCAGCGGAGTGGTCACCGCGCCCCAGGTCAATGCGACGCGGCCGTCCCCGGCCGTGACGCTCACGCCCGAAGGCGCACCCGGCTTCAATGGCGGCGTCGTCTCGTATTCGAACGTGCCGGCCGCGTAGCGATCCGCGGGCCCGCCATCAGCCACGTCCGGATAGGCTCCGTTCACAGTCCCGTAGCGGCTGGTTCCCACAAAAACCAGGGAACCGTTGCCATCGTTCGCGGTCCAGTCCTTGGGAACGGCTCCCGCGTTGCGCAGGCGTTCCTCCGCCCCGTAGCCCTCGGCGACCATCGTTCCCAGGAAACCGATCTCGAGGCGCAACGGCGACGGAAGCGGTTTGAAGCGGCTTCCGCCGACCAGCGTTCCAGGCTCGTCCGGCGTGAATTCAATCGTCACCAGCGGGACGGGCGCGTCCGGGTCGCTCCGATCCCAAAGGGTCGCGATGATCGGCAGAAAGAGCCCGTCGCTGAGATCGTCGAACACCCCCAACTGGGTGACCACGATCGGGTTCGCCACCTCGAAATCCATCCCCAGGGTTCCACCGAACGCCTGGTTGCCGACGGTCCCCGCGGGGACCTCGTACGCGATCACCTTTTCCTGCGCCAGAGCGGGCGCCGCGCCTCCGATGGCCGTCACGCCGACCAAGGCCAGCGCGCGCAGCCAAGTAGCTTTTGGGAACATGCCGGCATGGTTCCCATGTGATCGCCCTCGATCAAGCGGATTCACTCAACTAATGGCTCGTCGTTCCTTGCGGTTTCCATTGCAAAAAACGTCAAGGGTTCCGTGTGACCAGGGTTTCGATGTCGAGAGTCCAATCGGTTGGAGACCACGTCATGAGCACAACACCCCATCTCACCCGATGCCTGACTTTCCTCGAGACCCAAATCGGTCCCCAGGCGGCCCGCCAATACCCGTCCAAACCACCCACGGTCACCATCTCCCGGATGACGGGGACCGGCGGGATCGCCATCGCCGACCGCCTCGCCGAACGGCTTCAGGAGTGCCGCCCCGCCGAACCCGCGCCCTGGACGGTCTTCCACCGCACACTCATTGAGAAAGTCCTCGTGGAGCACCATCTCCCGTCCGAAATGTCCCGGTTCATGCCGGAGGACCGTGTGTCGTACATCACGGACACGGTCGAGGAACTGCTGGGGCTTCATCCCTCGGCGTCATCGATGGTGACCCAGGTGATGGAAACCATTCTTCACCTCGCCGAATTGGGGAACTGCATTCTGGTGGGCCGGGGCTCCCACATCGTTCTGGCTCAATGCGAAACCGCGTTCCACGTCCGGCTCATTGGAAGCCTTGAACGGCGCGTCCGACGGCTGGTGGAGAACCGGAACCTCGGGGAACGCCAAGCGCGTGAATTCATCGGGACCGAAGACGCCGCGCGTCGGCGGTACCTGAAGACCTACATGGACGCGGACATCGACGATCCACTCACCTATCACCTCGTGATCAACACCGACACCTTCGAGGACGACGAGGCGGCCCGATTGATCGCGGGCGCCGTTGTGAACCGGTACCCATACCCAAAGCCACGCCCAGGGACTAACGTGCCAGGGGTTCCGGCATTTCACCCAAGCCATACAACATGATTCCTATCGCGGCCACGCACCGGTTGAGCTCCGCGGGATCGACCTTGTCGACCGTGTCCGCGGCCGTGTGGTGAAACCAGAAATAGTCCTGACGATCGGTCCACAGGTCCATGACCGGAACTCCGGCGGACAACAGCGGCCCGAGGTCGCTCCCGCCGGCGCCGGTCCTTAGCTCGAAGGGCCCCAGCTTTTTCAACCAGGGAAGGATTTCGCCCAACTGCCGTATCGCGGCCGCGGAACCCGTGAACTTGAATCCCTTGACGGGACCGATCCCCCAGTCCGATTCGATCGCGATCGAGTGTTTTCCGAGTTCGGCTTCGTGCGCCTTCACGTACGCGCGCGCGCCACGGAGCCCGTTTTCTTCGTTGGTCCAAAGAACCAACCGGAATGTTCGACGCGGACGGTAGCCGGCTTCGCGCAACAGCCGGATCGCCTCCCACGCGGCCAAACATCCACCCGCGTCGTCCAACGCCCCCTGCCCCACATCCCACGAATCGAAGTGCCCTCCAACGACAACGATTTCCTCGGGCCTCTCACGCCCGCGCCATTCGGCGATCACATTCCTCGACTCCACCTCATCAAACGACTTCGCCCCGAGGTTCAGGCGGACGCGCGCGGGTGTTCCGCGTTCCTGCAAACGCAGCAACCGCGCCCCTTCCTCCACGGTGATCGCCGCATGCGGAATCCGGCGGACTCCCGCCTCGTAGGACATCGCCCCCGTGTGCGGGGTCTGCAGCGAAAATGGAGTCGCCGAACGGACCAGGCTCGCCAGCGCTCCGGCTCGGCCGGCCTCGATCGCGCCTCGCGTCCGGTATCGAACGATCTCGCCGTATTCCGTGAACGCCGGATGGAACACCACGATCTTCCCGGGCACCTCCGCCTCCCGCGCCTCCAGTTCCGCGAAATTCGTCAGCACGAGCACTTCCCCCTCGATCCCGCCCGGCGGCGTGCCCATGGTTCCGCCCAATCCCAGGACCGGCATCGCCATCGGACGGGGGGACAACTGCTCGAGGGACTCCTCGCCCCGGACCCATCGAGGCACCATCACCGGCTCGCCGCGCACCGCCTCGAATCCGTCCGCTTTCAGATTCGAAATCGCCCAGTCGATCGCGGCCTCCAGGTTGGTCGTTCCCGAAAAGCGCGGACCGAACTGATCGCACAATTCCGCCATCCGGGAGTACGCCAGCGAGGAATGGGTCGCCCTGGCGAGAAACCGCCCCACCAAAGACTCCTCCATTTCCAGGCCTCCCGCCGGCTCGGCGCCCAACGCGCTCCCAACACCGGACACGGAGAGCCACCCCAGAATTATCCAGACACTCCAACCGCCGATCCACCGCCGTCGAAGTCCCGTCGTCATGGTTTGTTGATCTCCTCCCATTTCAAATCGTACCGGAACCGGTCGAAGTAGAGGTTTCTTCCTCCCGCCTCGACCTCGCCCCGTTGGAAATCGACCGGATCGGAGCGGATCGAGTCCTTCGGAGGCCAGAGTTCCCGCTCGTGATCCGAATTCGCCGCCATCCGGTACTGCGTCAGCCCGCCAAAATAAAAATCGCGCAACTCCTCCCGCTGGGCCGGCGTGAGCGCGGTCGCATACTGCATCGCGTACATGCCCATGTACGGATCCACCGGCACCCAACCCCACGGCGCGAAGTGGAGTTCGCACCAATCGTGGATCGTTTCGTCACCCGGGAAAATCGCCCAACCCGACTGCCAACGCGCCGGGATCCCCGAAATCCGGCAAAGCGTCATGAGGAGGAACGCCGCCTGGCCGCAATCCCCACGTCCGCTCGCGCGGCACGCCTCGCCCAGATTGGGGATCGTCGAATATTCCGGCGCGTAGCTGTACCGGATGTTCCCGGAGATCCATTCGTAGAACCGACGCGCCCGTTCCACAGGATCCCGCAGACCCGCGCCCAGTCCATCCGCCAGCCGTTTCATGTCGTCGGTGAATTCCACGTGCGGCCCCGGCGTGAGGTACCTGCCCACCTCTGAAACGGAAGCCCCACCGGTCGCCGCGGCGGCCCCCGCCGCCGATCGGCTCAGGTCGAACGAAACTCCGCGCGCCAGGTAGGCGTACTCGACCTCAAACTCCGCCGAGCCGTCCGCGAGCCCCACGCCCTTGAGGTGCACCGAACGGATCGGGCTGTCCGCGGGAGCCAGGAGACCGGTGCCGGGCCGGGTTCCGAGCAGTTCAAATCCCGTCTGGTGCGGAAATTGACGGGGCACCGGCATCCAAGCCGAAATCGCCGCCCCGGGTTCGACGCTCCCAGGCAGGACACGGACTTCCATTCGAACCCGAAACTTCTTCGGCAGCACGTAGGGGGTTGCTTCCCTCCGCGCCGCCTCGCGGATGGCCCGGGCATTCTCCCAATGGGCCCGTTGAAGAACGGCCGTGTCGCGCGCCGGAATCCGCCGAGCGCGGAGGTCCGGCCGACGAAAGAAGAGATTGCTCACGCTCGAAACGAAGTACCGCGCCTCGCCGTCGATCATCCGCCAGTCCCAAAGGCCTTCCTTCTCCCACCGGTCGAACTCGGGTTCCGCGAAGTCTTTCACGGAAGTCTTCAAACGCTCGATCACCTCTCCTCTCGTCAACGGAAAGTCCCGCCGGATCCTCCGAAGCCGGTCCTTCGCGAACTCAAGTCGAGCCCGCCCTTCCGTCGGCCCACGCCCTTGCCGGTTCTCGAGCGCCTCGCCCAGCAGGCGCTCCGCGCCAGAAAAATCACCGGCTTCGGTCCGTTCCGCGGCGGCCTTCAAGATCGCTTCCAGATCGCCCCCACCCTCCAGGCGGCCCCCCGCGCGCGCCGCCTCCCGCTCGCGCCCCTGCGATGGAGTGGCCTCCTGCCGCCCCGCAGCCTGCGTCGGGTCGACGACGAGCGCGAGCCATCCGAGCCATGCGGCCCACCGGATCGCCTCCCATCGTTTCGGCGCCCCAATCATCGCCGACAGCCTGCCGGGTCGGGTCGGCGGTTCAATCCCCAATCGCGATTCGGCGGCGCCTCGACCCAACTTTTCCCTTTTTGGCTGAGTTCGGTCGATCACCCCGGTAAACCACCGGCGGATCCTTCGAACCCCATGGCCACCCTCGTCTTCGACATCGAAACCACCGCCCTGCCGGTCGCGACCTTCGACGAAACCCAGCAGGAGTACCTCTTCCGGGACGCCGCCAAATTCCCGGAAGGCCCCGAACGCGACGCCCGCCGCGAGGAACTCGCCCGCCAACTCAGTCTCTACCCTCTCACCGCCCAGGTCGTCTGCATCGCCATGGTCAACGCGGACAGCGACCGCGGCCAAGTGCTGTTTCTCGCCGACGACTTCGAGCCCGACGACGAGGGCGAGGTGAAGTTCGTCCCGTTCGCGAACGAATCGGAACTCCTCCACGACTTCTGGGAACTTGCGAAACGCTACGAACAGGTCGTCACCTTCAATGGCCGCGGCTTCGACGTCCCATTCCTCTACCTCCGCTCCGCCGTCCTCGGAGTTGACATCACCCGGAAGGACTGGCTCGGGTACCGCTTCCAGACCGAGCCGCACTGTGACCTCGCCGAGCAACTGACGTTCTACAACGTCAGCGGACGCGACGGAGCCGCTCGCCGATTCAATCTCGATTTCTACTGCAAGTCGTTCGGCATCGAATCACCGAAATCCCACGGGGTGTCCGGGATGGACGTCGCCTCGCTCATGGCCGAATCCCGCTTCCGCGAGATCGCCGACTACTGCCTGCGGGATGTCCGCGCCACCGTCGAACTCCACCGCGTTTGGCGCGAGCGCCTTGCCGGCATCAAATGATCCCGGACTTCCCTTCGCTCCGCCCTCGCCATGCCCCTGTGCCGACTCCCATCCGTTTCCACGACGCCATCCTTCCGGCGCCGCGGGAGTCGCCCGGTGTCGTCGTTTGGGATCGTCGCGGGCCTGGTCTTCTTCGGCCTCGCCCTCGGCCTCACCACGCTCACGATCGATTCCCACCAGGCGCGGGCCAGGAAGCAGGCGGTCGTTGGCCTGCTTCAAGACCTGAACGACACGGACGCCGCCCTCCGTGAAACCGCGCGAAACCGCCTCCGATCACAACCCGAGGTCAACGGACCCGTCCTCGTCGAAATTCTCGCGGGAACGAGGACCCGGTGGCACGACGAGATCCTCCCCGCGCTCGACGGACTCCCCCTGCTCGTCCGCCACAGCGCCCGCCAGCTTCAGCTCGACCGCGACGCGATCGACGGGCTCCTTTGCATCGGACTTCCCGCCGCCCCGCACCTCGTCCCCCTGCTCGCGGACGGACGCTTCGGGGGCCGCGACATCGCGATTCCGCTGCTTCGGTCCTTTGGAATCGGTGTCCGGCCGATTCTCCTCCAGGCGCTGGAGGATCCGGATCCCCGCATCCGCGAGGGAGCGCTTCGAACCCTCGGAAAGTTCCCGTCCGAACAGTTGGAATCCCTCGAACCCCTCCGCCAAGCCGCTCGGGACCCCCATCCCGAAGTTCGCGCCGCCGCCATCTGGGCCCTCGCCCAGATGCTCGATCGTGCCGAGCAGATCGTACCCGACCTCGTGCGGGCGCTGGAGGATTCAGCCCCCGAGGTCCGGATCCAGGCGTCGGCGTCGCTGCGCTACTTCACATCACCTCCCGGGAACGGCGATTCCCCCGAGCCTCGATAGCCCGACGCCGCGCCGGCACCGAAGACTTCCCCGAGATTGTCACCCGAACCGAAGAGCCCCATGCTCCGGCCCCCACCCCCAGCCGAGGGGTGCTTTGCACCGATGACCGATCCCGCCATCACCCCCGAACTCGTCGCCAAACACAACCTCACCCCCGAGGAGTTCGCCCGCATCCAATCCCTCCTCGGCCGTGATCCGAACTACACCGAACTCGGGATCTTCTCGGTCATGTGGAGCGAACATTGCTCCTACAAAAACACCCGACCGCTGCTGAAGACCTTCCCCACCCAATCGCCGCGGATCCTCGTCGGCGCGGGCGAGGAGAACGCCGGCATCGTCGACGTGGGGGACGGGCTCGCCATCGCCTTCAAGATCGAGTCCCACAACCACCCCAGCGCCGTCGAACCCTTCCAGGGCGCCGCCACCGGCGTCGGCGGCATCATCCGCGACATCTTCACCATGGGCGCCCGCCCGGTCGCCGCCCTGAATTCACTCCGGTTCGGCGACCTGACCAACCCCGAAGTCCGCCGCCTGTTCTCAGGCGTCGTCTCCGGCATCGCCCACTACGGCAATTGCTTCGGCATTCCCACGATCGCCGGCGAGGTCTATTTCGACCAAAGCTACGAGGGCAACCCCCTGGTCAACGCCTTCTGCCTGGGCGTCCTTCGCCACGACCAGATCACCCGCGGCGCCGCCCACGGCATCGGGAACCCCGTGTTCTATGTCGGCCCCGCCACCGGCCGGGACGGCCTCGCCGGGGCCGCCTTCGCCTCCCAGGACCTCACCGAGGAAAGCGCCGAACAGCAACGCGGCGCCGTCCAGGTCGGAGATCCGTTCATGGAAAAGCTGGTGTGCGAGGCCTGCCTCGAACTCCTCACCACCGGGGCTGTCGCCGGCATGCAGGACATGGGCGCCGCCGGCCTCACCTGCTCGACCTGCGAGACCGCGGCCCGCGCCGGAACCGGCATCGAAATCGAGCTGTCCCGCGTCCCCCAGCGCGCGCCCCACATGACCCCCTACGAAATCATGCTGTCCGAATCCCAGGAACGCATGCTCATCGTCGTGAAGAAGGGCCGCGAGGACGAGGTCAAGCGCGTGTTCGACAAATGGGACCTTCCCTGGGCGGAAATCGGGGTCGTCACCGACACCGGCCGCATGGTGGTCCGCAACCACGGCCGGATCGTCGTCGACCTCCCGGCCGCCCAACTCGCCAACGACGCACCCGTCTATCACCGCGAATCCAGGGAACCCTCCTACCTGGCCGAGGTCCGGGGATTCCGCCTCGACGCGATCCCCGACTCGACCCAGCCCCTCCTGGACCTCAAACAGCTCCTCGCCTGGCCCACGCTCGCGTCCAAGAACTGGATCTACCGCCAGTACGATCACATGGTCCGCAACGGTTCGGTGGTCTGTCCCGGCTCCGACGCGGCCGTCATCCGCATCAAGGCCGACTCCCTCCCGCCCGCGGCCCCTTCCACGACCGGTCCCGAAAATCCTCCAGCCCAGTCCGTGCCTGAAAAGCTCGTCGCCTTCACCGTCGACGGAAACGGGGGCTACGTCTTCCTCGACCCGTACGAGGGCGGAAAGATCGCCGTCACCGAAGCCGCGCGAAACCTCGCCTGCGCCGGAGCCACGCCCCTCGGCGTCACCGACAATCTCAACTACGGCAACCCACACCATCCCGAGATATTCTGGCAGCTGAAGGAAAGCGTCCGCGGACTCGCCGAGGCATGCCGCGCGTTCGGCACCCCGGTGACCGGCGGCAATGTCAGCCTCTACAACCAGCGGGGAGCTTTCGGAGCGATCGACCCGACCCCGACCATCGCCATGGTCGGGCTCATCGAGAAGCCGGAGCACGTGACGACGCAATGGTTCAAGGAAGCCGGCGACACCATCATCCTGCTGGGTGAACCCGTGGATCTCGATGACCCGCTTCAGGGTCTCGGTGGCGGCGCCTACCTCCAGGTCGTTCACGGCAAGAAGACAGGCGTCCCGCCCCGCTGCGATCTCGAAACCGCCAAGACCCTCCACACCGCGCTCCTGGGACTGATCCAGGCCGGCGGCATCCGAAGCGCCCACGATTGCAGCGAAGGCGGCCTCGCCATCGCGATCGCCGAATCCTGCCTCTCGCGCAACGACGGCCGGCATACGCCTCATCTGATCGGCGCCCAGATCGATCTCTCCGAAATTCAAAAAACCGGGTGTCGCTGCGACGCCCTGCTCTTCGGCGAAACCCAGTCGCGTGTCGTCGTCTCCTGCAGCCCCCTCGACGCCGGCAAGATCCTCGAACGCGCCCGCATCCTCGGCGTCCCCGCCGTCCCCATCGGCACCGTGGGCGGCGATCACCTCACGATCCGTCTGATCCAAACCGAAGTATCCGCGCCCCTCGGCGAACTCCACGAACTCTGGTGGAACGCCATCGCCGTGGCGATGGAGTGAACTTGTGACCCCACGACGGAGCGACCCTGAACCCCCTTTGGCCAGGGAGATCCAGGGCCAAGCCGTGCTGGAACGGCACCTTTCTTTGCGGCGGCCGTAGCCTGGACGCCCTCAACGCCTCCGACGCCCCCGGGACCGTCGTCAATCCGGCGGTGGAGCCGCCTTCTTCTCGACCGCGTCGCGCATGCTGGCGAACAACCCCTTTCCACTGCCGGCGGCAACCGGCCTGCGCGCGTTTCCGGCCTCCTGTTCCACCAGGTCGAGGGGCAGTTCCCTCAGGAACGACGACGGATGCGCCGGCATGAGTTGGCCATACTTCCGACGCCCGGAACAGTACGTCAGCGTCAGGGTGAACCGCGCCCGCGTCAGCGCGACGTAGAAGAGACGCCGTTCCTCGTCCAGGGTGCCCTCCTCCTTCGATCGGCTGTGCGGAAGGAGCCCCTCCTCCAGGCCAACGATGTGGACGTGGGGAAACTCGAGGCCCTTGCAGCTGTGCATGGTGATCAGCGTCACCTCCTCACCATGCGGCTCGTCCTTCCCATCCTCGCGATCGGTGTCGAGCGCGAGGTCCGCCAGGGATTCGCTCAGCCTCTGGAGCGGCGGCAGCCCGGAGTGCGCTCCCGGGACATCGAGGGTCGCGATCATTTCCTTGAGATTGCGCATCCGGTTGTCGGCCGCCTCCGGGTTGCGCTCCGAGCGTCGGAGGTGATCCCAATAGCCGGCCTCGCTGAGCACGCCTTCCGCCCAAACACCGAGCGCCTGCCCCGGTGGCGATTGTTCAAGCCGCTGGCGCGAACCCTCGACGAACGCCAGAAAGTCCCGGATCGCGTGGCGCGTCCGCTCGGGAAACGCGTCCTGGACATCGGTGTGCCGCATGACCGTATACACCGGGGACTTCCGCTCGTGGCTGGCCGTGAGAAGGCGCTCCATCGTGGCGTCGCTCAGCCCGCGGGCGGGCACGTTCGCGATCCGCAGCAGGCTGGCGTCGTCGCTCGGATTGGCGACAACCTTCAGGTACGCCAGGAAATCCCGGACCTCGAGCCGGTCGAAGAACGATTGCCCGCCCACCACCCGGTACCGGACCCCTCCCTTGCGAAGCGCCGACTCGATGGGACGCGACTGCTGATTGGTCCGAAAGAGGATTGCCTGATCGCGCCAGGGAATCTGCCGGCTCATCCGGGCGACCTGGATCTCGTCCACCACCCATTGCGCCTCGGCTTCGTCGTTCTCGCACGCGACCAGACGGATCTTTTCGCCGTCCCCATGTTTCGACCAAAGCTCCTTCCCCCGCCGACGGGGATTGTTCCGGATCACATGATTGGCGGCGCGGAGGATCGTATTCGTCGACCGGTAGTTCTGTTCGAGGCGGACCACCTTCACCTCCGGGAAGTGCTTTTCGAATTCCAGGAGGTTCGCCACCTGCGCCCCGCGCCAGCCGTAGATGCTCTGGTCGTCGTCGCCAACGACGCAGAGGTTCCGATGCGCCTCCGCGAGTCCGCGAACCAGTTCGAACTGCGAGCCGTTGGTGTCCTGGTACTCGTCGACCATCAGGTAGCGATAGCGGTCGCGGCAGTCCTCGAGCGCGTCGGCATGCTCCCGGAACAACCGGAGGGTCAGGAGGATGAGATCATCGAAATCCACGGCGTTGGCCGCCCGGAGCGCGGATTCGTAGCTCCGTTGAAGATGCCGGGCCAGGGCGAGGGAGGTCGGATCCATGGACAGGCGATCCCCGGGGGAAACGTTTCTCAACCGGCTCAGGGCGGCGAGGACCTCGCGGGGCTGGACCTTCTCGTTCCCGAGCTTCATGTGGCCCAGCACGCGCTTCACCACACCCACCTGCTCGGCCTCGTCATAGATGGTGAAGTTGGGCTTGTACCCGAGCTTGTCGATGTGCCGCCGGAGAATCCGGACGCAGAGCGAGTGGAACGTGCAGATCGTGGGGCGCTCCGGCTTTTCGCCGTCCCGGGAACGCCGGGTCGGGATGAGCTGGCGGATTCGTTCCTGCATCTCCCGCGCCGCCTTGTTGGTGAATGTGACCGCCAGGATCCGGCCCGGCGGAATGCCCTTGGAAAGCATCCAGCCGATCCGATGGGTGATCACCCGCGTCTTTCCCGTGCCGGCTCCGGCGAGAATGAGAACCGGCCCCGACACCGTCACCACGGCGTCGCGCTGCTGGGGGTTCAGTCCGGAAAGGTCCAACATGGGGCGCGCAGTCTAGGAATCGCCGGCCGGAGGGCAACCGACAACCGGCAGCCCGCAAACCCCAACCCGCCTTGCGACGGCGACCACCGCTTCAGAGGACCTTCACCACCAGGAGGGTCAGGTCATCCTCCAAGGGAGCCGGCGCGGAATACGATCTCGCCGCGTCCACCAGAAGCTGGATCAGCTCCCGAGCCGTGCGACCGAGATTCGCCCGGACGACCTCGATCATCCGGTCGGTGCCGAATTCGTCGTCCGGATTCGCCCCAGGCGCGCCCGGACGCGCCTCCTTGATCCCATCGGTGTAGAGCAGGAGGACATCCCCACGCTCCAACCGGACCGGCGCCGCGGAAGCCGCCGGAGTCCTCTGGACGAAGCCCAACGGTCCGCCGGTGCGCTTGAGCCGCTCCTTGACGGTGCCGTCGGCGCCGATGACCAGCGCGGCCGGATGTCCGGCGCTCGCATGCACGAGTTCGTTTCTCGCCGGATCCAGACGGACCAGCAACGCCGTGACGTAATTCTGGCCTTCGGTGTCCTCGGCGATCACCCGGTTGGCGCGCGCCAAGATCTCGCCCGGATCGATCCGGTTCCGCGCCACCACCCGCAGCAGCGCTCGCGTCTCCATCATCAGCAGGCTTGGACCAAGCCCATGACCGCTCACGTCCGCGACCACAAGCCCCACCAGCCCGTCCGTCATCGGCAGGAAGTCGTAGTAGTCGCCCCCCGTCGCATCGGCCGGAACCGACATGCCCGCGAGGTCGTACCCGGGCACGGTCGGCGACTGCTTGG
>JBFWOK010000046.1:0-39575 GCA_050250555.1 Limisphaerales bacterium | reverse complement strand
CACGCACCGGCACGCACCCGCACGCACCACGCACCACGCACCTCGCACCACGCACCTCGCACCCCGCACCCCACAACCGCTCGGTTTGGAACTGGCAGTTCCACCACCCCCCTTTCTATCCTCCAGCCCATGTCCGAGTTCGCTGCTTACGTCAATCACGGCGCCGCCAAGGTCACTCCGGCCATGGTCGTGCGCGTCTCACGCCAACTTCCCTCCTGGAAACTCGAGTTCACCCAGATCGCCGCCCCCAAATACCCACACCTCGTCGATCAACTCGAATTCCTCGCCGACGCCGTCGAGGATTTCGCCGAAGGCGCCTATCGCGATCTTCCCCTCTACGCCGCCGCCCAGGCCGTCTTCGCCCTCACCTACGCCCACAAGAAAATCGACATCATCCCCGACGCGATCCCCGATTCCGGTCGCGCCGACGATTCCAGCGTCGTTCGCGCCGTGCTCATTCAGAATGAACGGGCCTTCGCCGCGTACGCCGAATGGAGTGGCCTCGACTGGCAAAAGATCACCAGCGAACCTTGATCGCAACGTAACCCAGGGCTCCCACGCTCCTCCACTCCATGAACCTGCATTCAACCACGAAGCGCACGGAGGACACGAAGACCGCGCAAAGCAAGGGCTTTCAATCCGGCCTTCTTCTTCGTGACCTTCGTGCCTTCGTGGTGAAAGCCTCCCCGGTTCATGGATCCAACGCGCGAGTCGCAACGCGTTGATACTTCCCATGGATCTCCCGCGCCCGCGCTCGCGCCATTGTCCATGGCCCGCGGTCGCGCTCCTGGCCTTGCTCGGCGCGCGCGCGCTCACCCCGCTCGCCCCCGGGACCGAACCGGATCGGGTCGCTCTTCACGACTTCTTCGCCAATCCCTCGTTCCGTCATGCCACCTGGGGCGTCGCCGTCCATGACGCCGACTCCGGCATTTCCCTCTTCGAAACCAACAGCCATCGCCTGCTCAAACCCGCCTCGAACGCGAAACTCTTCACTGGCGCCCTCGCCCTCCAAGTTCTCGGGCCCAATTCCCGACTTGCCACGCGCCTCATCCCAACCGGCCCCGTCTCCCCAACCGGCGTCCTCGACGGCGACCTCATCGTCCAGGGCGGAGGCGATTTCTCGTTCTCGCCCCGATTTCATTCCGGAAACCCAACCGCTTCCCTCGCGCGGATCGTCGACACCCTGCGGGACACCGGCCTGCGCCAAATCGAGGGCGATCTCGTCGCCGACGATTCCGTGTTCGTCGGACCGCCCTTCGGCAACGGGTGGACCTGGGACGATCTCCGGTACTACTACGGCGCCGAAGTCTCGGCCCTGTCCGTCGACGACAACATCCTCGCGTTCGAGTGCGCGCCCGGAGCCGCACCAGGCACCCCACCGAGTTTCTCGGCGGGTCCCGGCGCCTCCTATTTTGAGTTCCAGACGCGGGGCCTCGCGACGGTCGAAGCGTCCCAACCCCGGTCCGTCGTGGTTCGCCGCGATCCGGGCAGCCGGGTCGTTCATCTATCCGGCTCGCTCCCGGCAGGCGCCGCTCCCTCGAAGCACGAGGTGACCGTTCCCGAACCCGCGCTCTTCTTTGTCCATCGCCTCCGCGAAGAACTCGCCGCCGTCGGAATCAAGGTGAAAGGAACGGTTCGCCACGATCGCCAAACCCTCTCGTCCAACGCGGGTCCATCCTCGGACCCCGCTCACACGACCCTTCGCCGTCGTTCCAGCCGAAAACGCGCTCCCGCGCTCCCCGTCGCGCCGCCGATCTCCGTCCTGTCGCCTCCCGTGTCCAGTCTCGTCGGCGCCATGATGAAGCCTTCGCAGAATCTCTACGCCCAATTGCTCCTCCTCCAGGTCGGCGCCCGATCCTCGGCCTCGTCGTCCCTCCCATCCTCGAATCCCCCGTCGCCCGACCTGACCACCGAGGACGCGGGCGTCGCCGCGCTGCGCCGCTTTGTTCGGGAGGCGGGAATTCCCGTCGACGAGGTCCAACTCGACGACGGTTCCGGTCTGTCCCGAAGCAGCCTCGTCACGCCCGCCGCGACGGTGGCCCTGCTCCGATTCATGGATCGGCACCCGGCCCGCGAGGCGTTCCTGGATGCCCTCCCCATTGCGGGCCGCGACGGCACCCTCCGTCGTCGCTTCGTCGGAACGCCCCTGGAAGGAAATCTCCGCGCCAAAACCGGAAGCCTGCGCCACGTCCATGCGCTCAGCGGCTTCTTGACCAACACCGCGGGGAAACGCCTCGTCTTCTCCGCGCTCCTCAACGCCTACGCCCCTCCGGAATCCACCCCACCACCCTCGCCACCGTCCGGCCGTGATGCCCTCGACACCCTCGTCCTGCGGCTTGCGCAGTCGCCCCCGCCCGATCCACCGTAGCGACCGTCCGCAAAGTCCCCGTCGACCATGCCCCGCCGCCGCGTCACCCGGGCCGCCATCCCTCGAAAGACGATCTACCGTCTCTCGATCTATTTCCGCTGCCTTCAACGGCTGAGGAACAATGCCATGGCCACCGTCTCGAGCGAAGCCCTCGCCCGGGCCGCCGGCGTCAAACCCACCCAACTCCGCAAGGACCTCGCCCACTTCGGCCAGTTCGGAACCCGCGGACTCGGCTACGATGTGTCCCAGCTCGCCGACATGATCTCCGACGTGCTCGGCAACCAGACCCTCCAGCCCGTCATCCTGATTGGAGCCGGCAACCTCGGTTCCGCCCTCCTCACCTACGGCGGCTTCGCCAAGGAAGGCTTCGAGATCGTCGCCGCCTTCGACGCGGACCCCGCCCGCCTCCGCGCCCGCAGCCGGGTTCAGATCCTGCCCATGGACTCCCTCGAAACCAAAATCCGGGAGCACTCCGTCCGCATGGCGATCCTCTGCGTTCCCGCCGCGGCCGCCCAGGAGATCGCCAACCGCCTCTTCGACGCCGGGATCGGGGGCATCCTCAATTTTGCCCCGATCGTCATCCACACCCCGGAGGACGTGATGGTCAACAACGTCAACCTCGCCATCGAACTCGAGAACCTCAGCTATTTCATTCAGGGATAGGCACCCAAAAAACGGCTTTGCACCGTCCCTTCCGACGTTCAACATCACCGCCCGCTTTCTTTTCGGTGGAGAGGTGGCTGAGTGGTTTAAGGCGCACGCCTGGAAAGCGTGAGTGGGCTAATACCTCACCGGGGGTTCGAATCCCCCCCTCTCCGCCATCCCCCCAAGTTCATTGCAACCTCGACAGGGCCCTCTCGCGTCTGGAATCTCCATTGCCACCCTTGTGGCGGAAGCCAACTGCCTCCAAGAGTAAGCCCGCAGATGGAAGCCAAGCTCGCCCGGAACCCCAGGCGGCCCGCCCCTACCCGGCGGATCCGCGTCGCATCGGCGTCTCCCGTCCCCGCGTTCCGATCCCGCTCGGTGTCCGATTCCCTCCTCGTCCCCGTCCGCCCACGGCTTCTTCTCATCGCGTTCTTCGCCGCCTTTCTCGCCGTTCCTTTCCAGATCCTCCGCGCCGCCGACCTCGCCACCGCCCGGGCCGAGATCACGAAAGGCGAATATGCCAAAGCCGCCGCAAGCCTCCGCGAAGCCATCGATCAACGAGCCCGCGGCGGGGAATGGCATGCCGCGCTGATCGAGGCGCTCCTCGCCCAGGGCCGTTATCCGGAAGCCCAGGCCGCCCTCACCAACGCCCTCGCCCGCTCCTCCAACAGCCTTCCCCTGCTCTGGCTCGCGCGCGATGTCTTCCGCGCCAACGGCAACCCCGCGTTGGCCGCCGAGATGATCGAACAGATCCCGCGTCTCGTCTCCCAACGCCCCTGGGCCTTCCGCGATGCCGAAAATCTCATTCCGTTCGGCCGCGCCATGCTCGTCCTCGGCGCCGATCCCAAGGAGGTCCTCGACAAGGTCTTCGCCACCGCCAAACGCGCGTCCCCGGAACTCCTCGACCTCCACCTTGCCTCCGGGGAACTCGCCCTCGCCAAAAACGACTTCGCCCTCGCGGCGAAACATTTCGACGACGGCCTCAAACATCACCCCAAGAACCCCGACCTCCTTCACGGTCGCGCCCTCGCCTTCGCCGGAAGCGACCGCGAAGAGGCCGCCAAAATGCTCCAGGCCGCGCTCGCCGAAAATCCGCGCCACGCCCCAAGCCTCCTCCTTCTCGCCGACCACCGGATCGACGCCGAGGACTACCCCGGCGCGGTCGAGGTGCTCGAAGAGGTCCGCAAAACCAACCCCTGGAACCCGGAGTCCTGGTCGTACTCCTCGGTCATCGCCCACCTCGAAAACAATCCCGCGGCCGAAAAGGAGGCCCGCGCCTCCGCCTGCCGCTACTGGTCGAACAATCCCGCGGTACCCCACCTGATCGGTCGCAAATTGTCCCAGAAATACCGGTTCGCCGAAGGCGCCGCCCTCCAGCGCGAAGCCCTCCGATTCGACCCCGATTTTCTGCCCGCCAAGGCCCAACTCGCCACCGACCTCCTCCGCCTCGGCGAAAATGACGAAGGCTGGGCGCTCGCCCAGGACGTCCACGAAGCCGACGCCTACGACATCTCCGCCTACAATCTGGTCACCCTGCGGGACACGATGGCGTCCTTCGCCACCCTCACCAACGAGCATTTCCTCGTCCGGATGAGCACGAACGAGGCCGCCATCTATGGCGCCCGCGTCCTCCGCCTTCTCGAACGAGCCCACGCCGCCCTCGTCCCCAAGTACGGCCTCGCTCCCGCGGCGCCCACCACCGTCGAAATCTTTCCGGAACAGAAGGATTTCGGGGTGCGCACCTTCGGAATGCCCGACAATCCTGGATACCTGGGCGTCTGCTTCGGCAGGGTCATCACCGCCAACAGCCCCGCCTCCAGTCGCGGCACCCCCGTCAACTGGGAAGCCGTCCTCTGGCACGAGTACTGCCACGTCATCACGCTCCAGCTCACGGCGAACAAGATGCCGCGCTGGCTCAGCGAGGGCATCTCCGTCCACGAGGAACGGCAGGCCGACCCCGCCTGGGGCGAACAGCTCATCCCCAAGTACCGCGAGATGATCCTCGACGGCGAACTAACCCCCGTCTCCAAGCTCAGCGCCGCCTTCCTGATCCCCAAGACGCCGCTCCACCTCCAGTTCGCCTACTACCAGTCCTCGCTCGTCGTCGAATTCCTCATCCAACGCCACGGCATCGAGGCCATCCGGAAAATCCTCGCCGACCTCAAGTCAGGCACCTTCATCAACGACGCCCTCGCCCGCCACACCCAGACCATGGATTCCCTCGAGACCGAGTTCGCCGCGTTCGCGAAAGCCCGCGCCGAATCCCTGGGCCCCGGACTCGACTGGGAGAAGCCCGTCCCCGAAGGCGTTCCGAACGCGCTCCGCGACCTCGCCCGCCACGTCACCGGCAATTCAACGAACCTCGCCAAGACCAACTACTGGCTCCTCACCCAGTCCGCGAGCCGCCTCGTCGAAGCCCAGGAATGGAATGAAGCCAAGGTTCCCCTGCGCCAACTGATCGCCCTTCACCCCACGGACACGGGACCCAACTGCGCGTACGCCCTCCTCGCCCGCGTTCATCGCGAACTCGACGAAACCGACGAGGAACGCGCCGTCCTCGCTTCGTGGGCGACTCTCGACGGCGAGGCCCTCGACGCCTACCTCCGCCTCATGGAAATCGCCTCCAACGCGTCGGACTGGCCCGCGGTGCGCCTCAACGCCGAACGCTACCTGGCCGTCAATCCCCTCGTCGCGGCGCCCTACCGCCAACTCGCCCTCGCCAGCGAGGCCGCCCAGGATCCGTCCACCGCCATCGCCAGCTACCAAACCCTTCTCCGCCTCGATCCACCCAATCCGCCCGACGTCCATTTTCCCCTCGCCCGCCTTCTCCACGCCGCCGGCGATCCCACCGCGCGCCGCCACGTCCTCCAAACCCTCGAGGACGCCCCCCGCCATCGCGCCGCACTCGCCCTCCTCCTCGATTTGGGACCCTCCCCGGGCCAACCCGATCCGCCACCCCCCAACCCGGAGCCCGCCCCGGCCACCCCCTGAAAGGAACCGGCGCCGCCCATGAACCCGTCGTCCCGCGATCCCATGGAGTGGCCCCAGCCCCCCAGTCCGCGGCGCCCGGCGCGAATCCAGCCGTTCGTTCCACACCCCCGCATTCTCGTCACCACGGCCCTCCTGCTCGCCACCGCCGCCGCCGTCCTCGCCCAGCGCCGATGGCGCGGCGGTTGGGGCGAAAGCACCGTCTACGAAGGCGTCCGCACCGCCCGTGAGATCGAATCCCACAGCACCGGAACCCCGGTCTGGACCAACCTCGCCGGCTTCGAACGCGACGTCTTCACCTTCACCCGCGTCCGGTACGAACATAACGGAAAGTACGGCCGCGGCGGCTGGACCACCGACGTCCCCGACAGCGATCTGAACCTCTCGTACCGCCTCCAGCAGATGACGTCGATCCGCGTCGACCCCGACGGGCGCCTGCTTCAGCTCACCGACCCCGACCTCCCCGACTACCCCTTCCTTTACATCGTCGAACCCGGCGCCCTCGGCCTCGATGAACAGGAAACCGTCAACCTCCGCCAATATCTTCTCAACGGCGGCTTCCTAATGCTCGACGATTTCTGGGGCGAACGCGAATGGAGCAATGTCGAGGAAGTCATGGCCAGGGTCCTGCCCGGCCGCCCATTCCAGGAGCTCAATCTCGACCACGATCTCTACAAACGCCCCTTCGTCATCCGCGCCAAGGGCCAGGTCCCCAACATGCGCCTGGGTATCGACAGCCAATTCCACGGCGTCACCGCCGAACGCCCCGACGCCGAGGAGGTCCATCACCGGGCCATCCTCGACGACGAGGGCCGCATCATGGTCCTCGCCACGCACAACACCGACAACGGCGACGGCTGGGAACGCGAAGGCGAAAACGACTACTACTTCCACAATTTCTCCGAGAAAATCTCCTACCCGCTCGGCATCAATATCATCTTCTACGTCATGACCCACTGATGAGCTTCTCCACCCCAACCCCCCTCGACCCTCCGGCACCCTCGACCCCTCCCGGCTCCCAGGCGAATACCCCGCCCGCGGGCGTTCAATCGCCGCCTCCCCTCCTTCCCACCGATCCGCCCTCGGTCCCAACCCCAGCCCCCACCCCCGCACCCACCCCCACCCCCGCACCCACCCCCGCACCCGCACCCGCACCCGCCGCGCCACGTCCCGTCAGCGCCGTCGAAGCCGAGCGCAAAACGGTGGAACGCCTGCTCAAAGGCCGCGCCCAGATCGAAGGCGAACTCGGCAAAGCCATCGTCGGGCAACGCGATGTCATCGAACAGATCCTCATCGCCCTCGTCGCCGGCGGCCATTGCCTCATCACCGGCGCCCCCGGCCTCGCCAAGACGCTCCTCGTCAAGTCCATCGCCCAGGTCTTCGACCTCCGCTTCCAACGCATCCAGTTCACACCCGATCTCATGCCCGCCGACATCACGGGCACCGAGATCCTCCAGGACAGCGGATCCGAGCGGCGCATGGTCTTCGTTCCAGGCCCCATCTTCGCCAACATCATCCTCGCCGACGAAATCAACCGCACACCCCCCAAGACCCAGGCGGCCCTGCTCGAATCCATGCAGGAACATCAGGTCACCGCCGCGGGCGTCCGGCACGTCCTCGCACCGCCGTTCTTCGTGCTCGCCACCCAGAACCCCATCGAGATGGAGGGCACCTACCCCCTGCCCGAGGCCCAGCTCGATCGGTTCATGTTCAATGTCCTCATGGATTACCTCCCCGAAGCCGACGAGGTGCGGGTCATCCAGCGAACCACCGGCACCCCCCCGACTCCCATCAGCTCCCTGTTCAACGGCGAGGATGTCCTCCGCTTCCATCAACTCGTCCGAAGCGTTCCCGTCGCCGAGGAACTCGTCCGCTACGCCGTCCAACTCGCGGCGGTCTCCCGCCCCCGCCAGGCCAACACGCCGCCCTTCATCCAGGACTGGGTCAGCTGGGGCGCCGGCACCCGCGCCGCCCAGTTCCTCATCCTCGGCGCCAAAGCCCGCGCCCTCCTCGCGGGACGCGCCCACGTCACCGTCGAGGACATCCGCGTCCTCGCCCTGCCCACCCTCCGGCACCGCATCCTCCTCAATTATCGAGCCGAAGCCGAAGGCGTCCGCATCGAGACCGTCGTCTCACGGGTTCTCGAAACCGTGAAAGCCCCCGTCCCCGCGTG
The DNA here is from genome assembly GCA_050250555.1 of Limisphaerales bacterium. GTDB lineage: Bacteria > Verrucomicrobiota > Verrucomicrobiia > Limisphaerales > CAIMTB01 > CAIMTB01. Next base: position 31,401 of record JBFWOK010000046.1, on the reverse strand, counting down.
ACCGACCGCATGAGCCAGGCCCCGCCCACCACCGCCCAGAACGGCGGCCGCTCGTTCGTCGACTCCAAGGCCATCATGAGCCTTCGGAGCCTCGAACTCCGCGCTCGCGTCGTCGTCGAGGGCTTCTGGTCCGGCCTCCATCGCAGCCCCTATCACGGCTTCTCCGTCGAGTTCACCGAGTACCGCCAGTACGTCCCCGGCGACGACCCCCGATACCTCGACTGGCGCGTCTTCGGTCGCAGCGACCGCTACTTCATCAAGAAATTCGAGGACGAAACCAATCTCCGCTGCCAGCTCATCGTCGACCAAAGCCGGTCGATGACCTTCCAGACCATCGGCCACACCAAGGCCGAGTACGCCGCCACCCTCGCCGCCACCCTCGCCTACTTCCTCCACCGCCAGGGCGACGCGATCGGGCTCCTCGCCTTCGACGATCGGGTCCGCGAATACCTCCCACCCCGTCATCGGACCACCCACCTCCGCCAACTCCTCCTGGCGCTCGAACATCCCGCCAGCGGCCGCGCCACCGACCTGATCTCACCCCTTCGGCACCTCGCCGAAATCGTCCACAAACGGGGACTCATGGTCCTGATCTCCGACTTCCTCGCCCCGATCGAAGCCCTCGACCGAAGCCTCGCCGCCCTCGTCGCCGGCGGCCACGAAGTCGTCGCCTTCCAGATTCTCGATCCCGCCGAAATCGATTTCAGCTTCGACCGCCAGGCGATGTTCGAGGACCTCGAATCCGGCCAGACTCTCTTCATCGATCCCGCCATCGCGCGTCGCGACTACGTTGCCCGCTTCGAAGCCCACAACGCGGAGATCCGCCGCCGGTGCCAGACCCACGGCGTTCCCGTCCACCGCCTGCTCACCACCGACCCCCTCGCCTTCGCCCTCCTGGCCTTCCTCCAGGAACGCGAACGCCAGGGCCGGCAGATCCGCCACCGGACCGCCACCGGAGGCCTCGTCGGCGCATGAACTTCCTCGCGCCATTGTTCCTCGCCGGCGCCGCGGCCATCGCGCTGCCCATCTTCTTCCACCTGATCCGTCGAACCACCCGCGATCGGCTCCCCTTCAGTTCCCTCCGCTTCCTCAAACCGTCCCCACCCCGGATGAACCGCCGGAGCCGGCTGGAGAACCTCTTCCTCCTCCTGCTCCGCTGCGCCGCCCTCGCCCTCCTCGCCGCCGGATTCGCCCGGCCCTTCCTCCGTCGCGACGCCACCAACACCACGCCTCCCAGCCCCAACCGTCGCATCGCGCTCCTCGTCGACACGTCCGCCAGCATGCGCCGCCCCGGAACCTGGGACGACGCCCGCGCCAAAGCCGCCGCCGCCATCCGAAGCGCGCTCCCCGCCGACGAATTCGCCGTCTTCACCTTCGACCGCGCCCTCAGTCCCCGTTTCTCGTTCGAGGAATGGACCCGGTCCCCCGTCGGCGAACGCGGCGCCCTCGCCCTCGCCCGCCTCGATGACAACCCTCCCGGCTGGTCCGCCACCCGACTCGGCGACGCCCTCATCGCCGCCGCCGAATCCCTCCAGGACCAGAACGACACCCCCTTCACCGGCCGAAAGGAAATCCTCCTCATCACCGACCTCCAGGAAGGCAGTCGCCTCGATCGCGTCCAGGGCTACGACTGGCCCAAGGATGTCGCCCTCCGCGTCGAAATCGCCCGTCCGTCCACCGCCGGCAACGCCGGCATCCAGATCGTCAACGACCCCCACGGCACCGTCGCCTCCACCAGCTCCGTCGTCCGCGTCCGCGTCACCAATTCCGCCGATTCCCGCCGGGAACAGTTCACCGTCTCCTGGGCCCGTTCCTCCTCGGCGCCATCGTCAACCCCTGCGCCGGAACCAGGTTCGAACCCGCGAACCGTTTCGACTTCGGCATCCGGAATCCCCGTCGGTTCCCCCCAGGAAATCTACGTTCCCCCCGGCCAGTCCCGGACGGTCTCCCTCCCCGCCCCCACCAACGCCGCCCCCGATCAGATCGTGCTCCGCGGCGATGACGAGCCGTTCGACAACACGGTTCATGTCTTCCCACCCGAACCCGTCCGCCTTCCCATCGTCTTCGTCGGCGAGGACTCGAAGGAGGACTCCAAGGAACCCCTCTTCTTCCTTCGCCGCGCCCTGCCGTCCACCCCAAGCCTCGCGGTCGATCTGACCGTCGCCTCCCCGGCCGCGCCGGCGCCCGCCGGCATCCTCGAACAGGCCGCCCTCATCGTCGCCACGGGCACCCTCGACGCCCCCGCCGCCGACGCCCTTCAAACAAGGATTCGCGCCGGCGGAACCCTCCTCTTCGCGCCACGCCGTGCCGCCGATCTCGCCACCCTCGCGCGCCTTCTCGGCGTCCCAGAAATCGCTTCCGAGGAACGGAAACCCGACACCTACGCCCTGCTCGGTGATCTCGACTTCCGACACCCGCTCCTCACCGCTTTCGCCGATCCGCGGTTCAGCGACTTCACCCGCATTCACTTCTGGAAATACCGCCGCATCGACGCCGCGGCCTTGCCGGAATCCCGCGTGATCGCTCGCTTCGACAGCGGTGATCCCGCCTGGATCGAAGTCCCCGTCGAAAAGGGACGCATCCTCGTCTTCACGAGCGGCTGGCATCCCGACGACAGCCAACTCGCGCTTTCGACCAAGTTCGTTCCACTCCTGTTCTCCCTCATCGAATCGAGCGGCGCCGCCCTCCGTCCATCCACCCAACTCCAGCTCGTCGATGCGCCGGTTCGCCTTCCCGAAGCCCCGGGCGCTCCCGGAACCGAACCCCTCCGGGTCCGCGCGCCCGGCGGCGAAACGATCGCCCTCCCCCTGGGCGCCACGCAGTTCACCGCGACGACCACCCCGGGCATCTACGAGATCACCGGCGGCGGCCCCACCCGCCGGATCGCCGTCAACCTCGACCCATCCGAATCCCTCACCGCCCCCAGGAATCCCGACGACCTCGAACGCGTCGGCGCCCCCGTCGCCGACATGGCTCCGAAACCCGAGGTGCCTCCCGTTCGTGCCGCCCAACTGGCCGCCGCCGAAGCCGAAGGTCGCCAGAAGCTCTGGCGCTGGTTCCTGCTCGCCACCTTGATCGTCCTCCTCACCGAAACCGCCGTCGCCGGCTGGTCCCTCCGCCAGAGGGCCCCGGCAGGAGAAGCCACCGCATGAAACCCACCCTTCTCGCCTCACGCCTGCAACCCGTCGCCCGGCGCCAAAAAAGACTGGGCCTCTGGAAAGGCCTCGCCGCCACTTGGGCCGTGGGCGCCGTCGTGGCCGGCGGTCTGCTCCTCGCCCGCGACGCCACGGGCACCCCCCTGCCTCTCGCCCTCCCCGCCGTCGCCCTGGCCGCCTGCGCCGCCGCGCTGATCGTCACGGTCGTCCAGCTTCTCCGAAAACCCGCCCAGGGAGCCCTCGCCGAAGCCATCGAAAACACCCACCCCGACCTCCGGGGCCTCCTCCTCACCGCCGTCCAGCAACAGGAACCACGCGACGGGGAATTCACCTACTTCCAGGACCGCGTCCTCCGCGAAGCCGTCGCCCACAGCCATCGCAAGGACTGGCGCCTCGCCGTCCCCGCCGCCCACGTCGGTCTCGCCCAAGTCGCCCATCTCGCCGCCCTGGCCCTGTTCGTCTTCGCCCTCGCGCACCTCCGGTCTCCCCTCCGTCCCACCGGCAGCGGCTTCCTCGCCAGTCTCACCGGCATCGACGTCACCCCCGGCGATACCCAACTCGAACTCGGCACCGACTTCGTCGTCCTCGCCCGCTTCGGTTCCCCACCCCCCAGCGCCTTCCTCGTCCTCGGCAACTCCCCCGACACCGAGCGTCGACTGCCCCTCACCCGCTCCCTCTCCGACCCCGTCTTCGGCGGTTCCTTCCCCGGAATCACCAACGACACCTCCTACCGGGTCGAATACGAAGGCAGGAAATCCCGCGAATACCGGATCAAGGTCTTCGAATTCCCACGCCTCAATCGCGCCGACGCCGACCTCACGTTCCCTGAGTACACCGCCCTCCCCCCCAAACGCATCGAGGACACCCGCCGCATCACCGCCGTCGAAGGCACCCGCCTCGATCTCGCCCTTCAACTCAACAAACCCGTCGAATCCGCCCGCCTCGTCGCCCGCGAGGACGGCGCGCCGGACCTCCCCCTGACGCTCACCACCAACGCCGTCACAGCCCAACTCCTCGCCCACCCGCTCCTCGCCAAGGCCGCCTACAACCTCGTTCTCGTCGATGCCGACGGCCGAACCAACAAAACCCCCACCCAGTTCACGTTCGACGTCGTCCCCAACCGCACCCCCGAACTCAAACTCACGTCGCCCCGCGGCGACCAGCGCCCGTCCGCCATCGAGGAACTCACGTTCACCGGCACCGCCTGGGACGACTTCGGCATGCCGGCTTACGGCCTCGGCTTCAATCTCGTCGGCCAGGAAACCCGCTTCGTCGAACTCGGCACCAACGCCCCCGCCGGCGAAAAACGCCCGTTTGAAAGCCTCCTCCGCCTCGAGGATTTTGGCCTTCAACCCGACGAACTCGTCTCCTGGTACGTCTGGGCCGACGACATCGGACCCGACGGCCAGATCCGCCGGACTTCCGGCGACCTTTTCTTCGGCGAAATCCGGCCCTTCGAGGAGGTGTTCCGCGAAGCCAACAACGCCGGCAATCAACAGCAGCAGCAGGACGGCCAGCAGGGCAACCAGGGAAGTCCCACCACCCAACTCGCCGAACTCCAGAAGCAGATCGTCAATGCCACCTGGAAAATCCGCCGCACCCACAAACAGGCCGTCCCCGACTACGCCAAGGATGTCGCCGTCGTCCGCGAATCCCAGACCCAGGCCCGCGCCCGCGCCGAATCCCAGAAGGAGGAAAGCAACGACCCCCGCGCCGACATCCTCTGGGAGAATGTCCTGAAGGAAATGGACAAGGCCATCGCCCAGCTCACCGAAGCCGAAACGTCCACAGCCGCCCTTCCCGCCGCCCTGTCCGCCGAACAGGCCGCCTACCAGGCCCTCCTGAAACTCCAGACCCGCGAAACCAACGTCGCCCGCGCCCGACAAAGCGGTCAGGGACAAAACGCCCAGAACCGCAACCAACGCCAACTCGACGAACTCGAACTCACCGAAGCCGAGAACCGCTACGAAACCCAGCGCGACGCCCAGAACGCCAACCAAAGCCCCGAACGCCGCGAGCAACTCCAGATCATCAACCGCCTCCAGGAACTCGCCCAACGCCAGGAGGACGTCAACGAACAGCTCCGCGAACTCCAGACCGCCCTCCAGGAAGCCCGCACCGACGCCGATCGCGAGGAAATCCGGCGCCGCCTCAAACGCCTCGAGGAGGAACAGCAACGCATGCTCGCCGACATGGACGAACTCCAGCAGCGCATGCAGCGCCCCGAGAACCAATCCCGCACCGGCGAACAACAGCGCCAGCTCGATCAGGCCCGCCAGGATATGCAACGCGCCTCCGAGGCCACCCGCCAAGGCAGCGTGTCCCAGGCCCTCGCCTCCGGAACCCGCGCCGAACAGCAACTCGAGGAAACCCGCGATCAGCTCCGTCGCGAATCCGCCGGAGAATTCGCCGAGGACCTCCGCGAAATGCGCGCCCAGGCCCGCGAACTCGCCCGCCAGCAGGAAGCCATCCAACGCGATATCGCCAACCCCTCCCAACCCGCCCAACCGTCCCTCTCCGCTCCCACCGCCAACGAGGACCTCGCCCGCCGCGTCGCCGAACAAAAATCCAAGTTCACCAACCTCGTCGACCGCGCCACCCAACTGTCCCAGGCCGCCGAGGAATCCGAACCCCTCGTCTCCCGCCAGCTCTACGACACCCTCCGCGACCTGTCCCAGAACGAGGCCCAGGCCGTTCCCGAGCTCCAGTCCGACCTCGTCCGCCGCGGCCTCATGACCCCCCGCCTCTACGATCGCATGCAGCAGCTCGCCTCGTCCGAGCAGGAATCCGCCAAGTCCCTCGAGATGACCGCCGAAATGCTCCGCAACGGCTACGACGCCCAGGCCGGCCAGGCCGGAAGCCGCGCCCGCACATCGATCGAACGCCTGCGGCGCGGCGTCGAACGTGCCGCCGAAAACGTGCTCGGCGACGACACCGCGGCCCTGCGCCTCGCCCAGTCCGAACTCGATTCCCTCGTCGAACAGGTCGAACGCGAAATCGCCAACGCCGCCGGAACCAACCTCGCCGGCGCCTCCGGAGCCTCCTCGGATCCCCAAAACGCCAACCAAGGCCAAGGCGAAGGACAGGGTCAGGAACAAGGCCAAGAGCAAGGTCAACAACCTGGGCAGGGTCAGGGTCAGGGTCAGGAACAAGGCCAGCAACCAGGCCAGGGCCAAGGCCAAGGCCAAGGCCAGGGCCAAGGCCAAGGCCAAGGCCAAGGCCAGGGCCAAGGCCAAGGCCAAGGCCAAGGCCAAGGCCAGGGCCAAGGCCAAGGCCAGGGCCAGGGCCAGCAACCAGGCCAGGGCCAACAACCAGGCCAAGGCCAAGGCCAAGGTCAAGGCCAAGGTCAAGGCCAAGGTCAAGGCCAAGGCCAAGGCCAGGGCCAGGGCCAGGGCCAGGGCCAGGGCCAGGGCCAGGGCCAGGGCCAGGGCCAGGGCCAACAACCAGGTCAGGGCCAGCAACCAGGCCAAGGCCAAGGAGGGCGGGCCGGACAACAACGAGGTGGCGGCGCCGGCGGCGACTCCGGAACCAGCGGCAACGGCGGCAACGGCGGCACGCGCGGGAACAACCGCCGCGCCGGGTTCGATTTCAACCGCCTCCTCGGAGGCGGCGACGACTCGGGCGGAGGCTCGGGCCCCATCGCCGGCGAATCGTTCGCCCCCTGGTCCGATCGCCTCCGCGAAGTCGAGGAGATGATCGATCTTCCCGAACTCCGCAGCGATGTCGCCACCGCCCGCGAACGCGCGCGCCTCGTCCGTCAGGATCTCAAACGCGATCTCAAAAAGCCGGACTGGGCGGTCGTCCGACTCGAGGTCGTCTCCCCACTCGTCGAAGTGCGCTCCCGCATCCAGGAGGAACTCGCCCGTCGCGGTTCCGGTGAGGGCATCGTTCCCATCGATCGCGATCCCGTCCCCACCCGCTTCTCCGAACTCGTGCGGCGTTACTACGAGGAACTCGGCAAGGACCGCTGAAGGAATCCATGGAGTTGATCGCTTCTCTCACCTTCTCCGCCTGGAACTGGCTCTGGCCCGTCGCCGGAGTCCTCGCCCTCGCCGCGGCCCTTCTCGTCTGGGGTTACTTCTCGGCGCCGCCATCGACCGCGCGCTCGCTCGGACCCATCCTCAAGATCCTCGGCATCGCCGCCCTCGCCGCCTGCCTGCTCGAACCCCTCTGGTCGGGCCAGCGCGTCCGACCCGGCGCCAATCTGTTCGCCGTCCTCGCCGACAACAGCCAAAGCCTCCAGATCCATGATTCGGGGGATCCGAAATCGCGCGGCGCCCAGCTCCAGACGCTCGTCGCCCCCGCCACGTCCCCGTGGCAGGCCGATCTCGCCGAGAACTTCGAGGTCCGACGGTATGTGTTCGACACCCGGCTCCAATCCACGCGCGACTTCGCGGAGCTCCAATTCGAAGGCCGCGGCACCGCGCTCGCCACATCCCTCCGGTCCCTCCGCGACCGGTTCGAAGGCCGCCCGCTCGCCGGCGTCCTCCTCTTCACCGACGGCAATGCCACCGACATCGCCGGAAGCAGTCCCGACCTCACGGGCCTGCCTCCCGTCTACCCCGTCGTCATCGGCCAACCCGGCAACACCCGCGACCTCTCCATCACCCAGGTCGGCGTCACCACGTCCGTCTTCGAGGACGCTCCCGTCACCCTCCAGGCCGATATCGGCACATCCGGTTTCTCCGGCGAATCGGTCCGCGCCCAGCTCATCGACCAGAAGGGCGTCTCCGTCGGAGAACAGACCGTCGACACCGGCCGCCCCTCCGCCACGGCTTCCGTCCGTTTCCAATACAAGCCCGAGCAGCCCGGTCTTTCCTTCTATCAGCTTCGCGTCGGAACGCCTCAGGACCTGAATCCCGGCCTCCAGACAAACCTCGCGTCCGCCGCCGAAGCCACCCTCGCCAACAACGCCCGCATCGTCGCCGTCAACCGCGAGCAGGGCCCCTACCGGATTCTCTACGTCTCCGGCCGTCCCAACTGGGAATTCAAGTTCCTCAAGCGCGCCGTCCAGGCCGACCGCGAGGTCGAACTCGTCGGTCTCATCCGCGTCGCGCGCCGCGAACCCAAGTTCGAGTTCCGCGGTCGCGCCGGCGAAACCAGCAACCCCCTCTTCCGCGGATTCGGCGAGCAGTCCCCCGAAAGCGTCGAACGCTACGACCAACCCGTGCTCGTCCGCCTCGACACCCGCGACGAACTCGAGCTCCGCAACGGCTTCCCCCGCACCCCCGAGGAACTCTTCGCCTACCACGCCGTGATTCTCGACGACGTCGAGAACGCCTTCTTCGCCCCCGATCAGGCCGCCGTCCTCCAGCGCTTCGTCACCGAACGCGGCGGCGGCCTCCTCATGCTCGGCGGCATGGAGTCCTTCCGCGAAGGCGGGTACTACCGCACCCCCATCGGCGACATGCTCCCCGTCTACCTCGACCCCACCCGCGCCCCCACCGAGAGCGTGCCCCTCCGTTTCGAATTGAGCCGCGACGGATGGCTCCAATCCTGGGCCCGCCTTCGCGACACCGAAGCCGAGGAACGCGACCGGATCGAAACCATGCCCCCCTTCCTCGTCGCCAACCGCATCCGCGACCCCAAACCCGGCGCCTCCGTCATCGCCTCCGCCAAAGACCCCCAGGGCAAGGATGTCCCCGCCCTCGCCGTCCAACGCTTCGGCCGCGGCCGCACCGGCGCCCTCCTCATCGGTGACTTCTGGCGCTGGGGCATGCAAAGCCCCGAGGCCCGCGCCGACATGGAAAAATCGTGGCGCCAGCTCGTCCGCTGGCTCGTCTCCGATATCCCCAAACGCGTCGAAATCGCCTCCGAACCCGTTCCCGAAGACCCCAACGGCGCCATCCGAATCGAAGTCCGCGTCCGCGACCCGCAGTTTCAACCCGCCGACAACGCCGCCGTTTCCATCGAAGTCGAACCGGTTGCGTTCGGTGCCGCTTCGACGAACGTCGCCCTCGCGCTCCGCGCCGAACCCGCCCTCTCCGAACCCGGCCTCTACGAAGCCACCTACATCCCACGGACCCCCGGTGGCTTCCGAGCCCGCGCCCGCGTCCTGAACGCCCTCGGAGCCGAGGAGGGACGCGCCGAAACCGGCTGGACCAGCGATCCCGTCGCCGAGGAGTTCAATTCGCTCGTCCCCAACCTCCCGCTCCTCGAGGAGATCGCCCGGAAAACCGGCGGCCGCCCCGTCCGGGCCTCGGATCTCGACGCCTTCGTCCGGGAACTCCCCACCCGCACCGCGCCCGTCATGGAATCATGGTCCAGCCCCGCGTGGCACACCCCCTACCTCTTCGCCTTCGCCCTCGCCTGCCTCGTCGCCGAATGGGGACTCCGCCGGGTGAAAGGACTCCCGTGACCGTGAACCCACCCCCCGCCCTTCGCAGTTCCCCCGCGCAGTCCGGGCCCCGCCACCGCCCGCTCCCAACGCCAACGCGAGCGCGAATCGCCACCCTCCTCGCGCTGCTGAGCCTCGCCACCGCCTCGGCCCAGAGTTCGGCCGCGCCGTCGGGCCCGACCACCACCACCACCACCACCACCACCACCACCACCACCATCGCCAAGCCCGATGCCGGGCCGCCCACCGTCATCCTCGTGGTCGGCGCCGCCGGGGAATCGGAGTTTGGCACCAACTTCCTTCAGCAGGCCGACACCTGGGAAAAGGCCTGCCAGGCCGCGTCGGCCCAATTGACCACCATCGGTCTCTCACCCACCAACGAACCCGCGGGCCCCGACGACCTGACCCTCCTCCGCCAAACGCTCGAAAACACCCCAAAGGAGGGCGGCGACGCATGGCTCGTCCTGGTGGGCCACGGCACCTTCGACGGCCGGGACGCCCGTTTCAATCTCCGTGGCCCGGACCTTTCCGTCTCCAATCTCGTCGCGTGGCTCCAACCCTTTCGACGCCGTCTGGCCATCATCAACACCGCCTCCGCCAGCGCCCCCTTCCTGAAACCCCTTTCGAGCTCCAACCGCGTCGTCGTCACCGCGACCCGCAGCGGCAACGAAATCAACTTCACCCGCTTCGGCAGCCGCTTCGCCGACGCCGTCGCCCAACCCGAAGCCGACCTCGATCGCGACGGCCAGACGTCCCTCCTCGAAGCCTTCCTCAGCGCCTCCTTCCAGGTCGCCGAGTTCTACAAGACCGAGGGTCGGCTCGCGACCGAGCATTCCCTGATCGACGACAATGGCGACGGCCTCGGAACCCCGTCCGCCTGGTTCCGCGGACTTCACCCCACCAAACGCTCCCGCGACGGCGCCGCCGTCGACGGCCTTCGCGCCCACCAGATTCACCTGGTCCGAAGCGCGGCGGAAAACGAGCTCTCACCCGAAGCCCGCGCCCGTCGGGACCAGCTCGAAGTGGAGATCGCCTCCCTCAGGGACCGCAAATCGTCGGTTCCCGAAGACCAGTACTACCAGGATTTGGAAACGCTGCTCCTCGAACTCGCCCGCCTCTACCAGTCGCCCAACCCGTCGGCCCCGCCGATTCCCACGCCTCCCCGTCCCCCGGCGGAGTAGCCTCGCCCATGCCCCGGCTTGCACCCCGCCCCGCGTCCGCCCAAGCTCGCCGCCGTGCAGACGGCCGCGCCCGTTTCCATGAACCTGGAAACGGCAGTTTCAATCACACCGACGGAACGCACTGACCCCAAGGAGGGGGAGGAATTTGGACGGCCCGCCCATATCCCCAGGAAGATGACCGGGACTCCTCCCCGCGCTCACTCTCGGTCCCATTCCGTGCTTTCCGCCTGTTCCGTGGTTGTTGCCGTCATTCTAAGGATGAAACGTCCCGCCCCAGGGCCCGCCCTCCCCCTCCCCCTGCTGGCACTCACCCTCCCATTCCTCTTCCAGCTTCAATCCCAGGGTCAGATCGATCCGATCGAACGCCGGCTCCTTCACGTCGGCTACAACCAGCCGATCGAAGGCAAGACCCCGATCGCCGTCTACGCCTTCTACCTCCACAACCAGACCAATTTCCTCCGCGAAGACTGGACCCTGCGCGCCGCGGTGGCCCCCGTCTGGTTCGATGCCCAACTCGGCTGGAAAGGCGCCTTCGGTCCCCACACCGATCTGGGTCTCCTCGCCGCCGGCGGCGGCTTCGCCAGGACCCACAACGAGATCCGGCTCGGCGAATGGGAACAGGGCGAAAGTTTCACCGGACACGGATACACCGTCGGCGCCGCCGCCTACCATGTGTTCAATCCCGACGATCGGGTCCCGCTCTTCGGCGTTCTGGCCGGCACATTCGAAGGGGATTTCTACGTCCGCGACGACGAAACCGCCGCCGGGTTCGAGTTGCCCCGCGACCACACGGATCCGGTCGTCCGCACGGGCCTGAGATGGGGCGGCAAAGAACCCGACCTGCGCTCGCCGTTCGCCCTCGAGGTCTCCGCCTGGTACGAAGCCCGCTGGCGCCTTCAGAACGGACCCTACGGTTTCGACGGGGACCGCGAACTGCAGGCGTTTTCACAGCTGTACTGGGGACGGATCCTCGGCCGGTACACGACGGAAGACCGTCGGCATGACATCGAATTCGCCCTCACCTCGGGCGGCAGCATCGATTCGGACCGCCTTTCCACCTACCGCCTCGGCGGGATGCTGCCCTACGCGAGCGAATTCCCGCTCATGATCCCGGGCTACTACCACGACGAATTCACCGCCGAGAATTTCCTACTCCTCAGCGGCAATTACTCGTTCGGGATCAGCCGGGACAATTCCTGGCGCCTCGCGGTTTTCGGCGCGACGGCCAGCATCGACTTCCTCGAGGGCCTTGAATACCCGTCCCGCTCCAATTCCGGCATCGGCGGTGGCATCGGCTGGCGCTCCCCACGACGCGATTGGATCCTCACGGCGTTCTATGGCTACGGTTTCGACGCTGTTCGCGACGACAGCCACGGCGGCCACATGGTCGGCCTGGTCCTCCAGTACGACTTCCGCCTCGAAGGTGGCTGGGAACGCTACTTGTCCTCACCCCGGATCTCCCAGGGCCTTCTCCGCCTCTTCGGCCGCTGACCCCGCGCCGGCCGGCTATCAACAGGTCGACCCTACGGACCCTGGAGATTGGTCATTTTTGCCCGGGTACCCGGAACCATGGGGACGCCCGCCCCACCGGACGCCCAGGCTAGTTCCGGACGAGAACCTGGTAGAAGGCCGCGCCAGCGTCCGACGCGATCGTCACCTTGAACGGCGCGCCGGTTCCGCTGACGTTTTGAAGCGTTGAGAATCCGCCGCCGCCGCCGCCGCCGCCGCCCAGCCCACCCGCGCGCAGAATCTCGTAGTCGAGTCCCGCCACCGTGTCGAAACTCAACTCGAACTCAGTCGAATTGAGACGTGAAACGATCAGCTTCGGCGCGACCACACCGCCCCCGTCGTCTTCGCAGACAACTTCCACCGTGACACCCATGGGCGTCAGATCCGGCGCCGGCCCCCCCGCGCCAAAGCCGGCCAGTCCTCCGTACGCGGACACCGTCCATCCGTTCTCGAGATCAATGAGCTCCGAGTCGACCACCACCGCCGGCAGGGGCGTCGTCGATTGAAGGGTCGCGGCCGTGTACGTGATGCACGTCGGAAAGCTCCCGTCGCGCGGCAGTTCGACGAATCCCATGCGAAAACTCGAACTCAGCTGGTTGAGGGTTTCGGAAGCGAGCACCTTCGAGACGCTGGCGATGCCGCGCGGCGTGTTGAAGGGCGAGACCGGATACGCGTCCGACGTCCCAACCGCCTCGTACACCGGATTGCCGGGAAAGGGATTCGGCAACCGGCGGATCTCCAGGTCACCGTTGGTCAGGTTCAGTCGTGCCAGCGTCTCCTGCCCGCCCGTGTAGGAGGCCCGGACAAACGCGAAATCCGTACCCGAACGACGCGTCGCGGTCAGATCACCGTCCCCGGACGAAAGATCGCCGTCGACCGCCGCGGAGGCCTGCACGGCGCCACTCGGACTGAGAACGACGAATTGAGTCTTGCGCCCGTCATCGAACGAAAAATGAAGCAGCGCCTGGCCGTCCAGGTAGTCCTCCCCGACCACGGACGCGGTGTCGACCGAGAGGGTCTTGCTGTACGCGAGTTGCCCGTCCGGCTGGATGCGAACGACCTTCGCCCGGCTCGTGTCGATCGGCGCGCCGATGTTCGAGATGTCGACGACCACCGCCGCGTGGGCGAAGAAGGATCCGTCCGAGCCGAACGTGAAACGGAAATCCTCGGTCCGATTCCCGATGGCGCCGACCGGCGGTTTGTAGCTGAACGACCACTTCAATTCTCCCGTGGCGCCATTCAGCAATCCGAAGACGTCGGTCGGCCGGATTCCACCGGACGCCGCGTCCGGCAGATTGAAGATGGCGTAAAAGCCGACGTCGCCCCCGGGGAGCGGATAGGTTTCGACCCCGGTGACGGCGAACGATCCGTTGAACTGGAAGGAGGTCCCCCAGAGCCGTCCGAACTCCCGGTCGTACCGGGTGATGAAGTTGACCTGCGCGGGCAGGTCCACGCCGCCGAAAATGAACTGACCGTCGGGCGTGGGCTCGAATTGCCCGCCGACGCCCACGGTGTTGGCGAGCGTGTCACCCAGGTTGATCTGGACTCTTCGAATCATCTCCAACGACGTCGGATCATGAATCCCCATCGTGCGGATGGATCCCTGGCTTCCCGCGATGAGCAGCTGTCCGCCATCCGGAGTGAGCAATGCGCCATGCGAGCTATCCAGGAAGAACGAGCTCAGTTTCGCGCCCGTGTCCGAGTTGAGAAAAACGTAGCCCTCGCGCCTCGCCGGCGAATCGTCCGTCAGCATGAGGATCTGTCCGCTCTCCAGCGAATAAACCGCGTTGTAACCCCTGGCCGTGAAACTTGAATCGGCGAATTGCACGCCGAACTGGGCGTGGACGGATTCGAGTCCCGACAGAGCCACAACGACGGACAGACTTTTAAGGATGCGACAAACATTCATTTCTTTGAACGGAACTTCTCCCCAGTGAGTGCGGGGACCTTGTTCAAACGAAGTCGATGGGTCAACCCCTCAATTCCGCACTGTCGGGAGTCGGAGTCAGGCACCCTCTCCGCCATGATCTCCGGGGCTCCGTGCCTGCGTGAGACAATCCTGGTTTCTGGTGGGGCTTATCGCCGCAGTCACTATCCGAGGTGTTCGCGTCGAGACCGATGTCCTGCGAACCCAACCGCAAGGGCATCTCATTCGTCCCATCCGTCCCATCCGTCCCATCCATCCCATCCGTCCCATCCGTCCCAACTCACCGAAATCACGCCAGGTTCCAACTTCAGGATCGCGCCCCACCCGGCGCGCGCGCGCCAGTTCGCGCCATCCCCCACAGCACCACGAAACCCACGAGCAGCACACCGCTGACCGCCCACGCCGCGACGCTGGTGCTCCCCGGACGGAACCACTGCGCCGCGCCACCAATCAACGGTCCGCCCAGAATGCCCGCTCCAATGGCCGCCTCGTGAATCCCGCCGTGGTCGCCCTTCGTGTCACCCACATCCATCGAGTAGAACAACGAGGAATAGTAGATCAGCCCGATGCAGACCCCGAACACCACCTGAGCCGCCGTCACCACCGCCAGGACCTGCCCCCGCGCCAATCCCGGGAACGTCGACGCCAGGAAGATGAACAGAAATCCCGCGATCATCCCCAGGTAGGCGCCGGCCAGCCAGCCGAAGCGGTAGTGCCATCCGCTCCACCGCCAAAGCCCCACGAAGGTCGCCGTCCGCACAAAGAGCCAGATGGAACAGAAGAAGCCAGCCGTCCGCGCATCCAATTCCAACCTCTCCGCCAATGTGGGAATCAGCGGGATCGCGGTCGCGATGGCGACGTAGGCGCAGGGATTCGCCAGCCAGGACATCCGCAGGAAGGTCCGAGGACTCAACCGACTCCGGCGGCGTTCCGACTCCGGCGCCAAGGCCCCGTGGAGGGCCGCGGCGCGCGCCGGCGCCGGCGACCCGCGCTCGAGCCACACCGCGAGGATGTACTGCCCCGCGATCATCGCACCCGGCATCAGAAACACGACCGTCCTCGCCCCCAGGCGTTCGATCAACGCGCCACCCGCGAAAAAGGCCACCGCGCTCGCTCCGGACCAGACCAGATTGTAGATCCCAATGTTCCGTTGCAGCCGCCGCCCCGGCTCCCCCTCACTCACGAGCGCCTCGAGGTTCGGCCACGTGAAACAAATGGCGACCGTCGCCACCATCATGAGACCGGCCTGGATCGGGATCTCAATGCGTGGCGCCAACCCGGCACGGTTCACGCACCACCCGACCAAGAACGACACGGCCATTCCCAGGAATCCCAGCTTCAACGCGCGAAGATACCCGCGACGCTGCCCGAAGCGGCCGCCCTGAATCGAGGCCCCCACGTAGACGACTCCGTTCACCACGGCCCAAAGCAGGTTCTCCCGGCTGCCGAATCCGAACTCGGACTTCAGGAACCAGAAGACGAAGTAGAAATACAGCGTCGTCGAGACCGCGTTCAGACCTTCGAGAACGAAGGCGCCCACCTTGATGCGCTTCCCGTACATGCTTGGAAAGGAATCGGCGCCCTGCGTCAGACGCCCCGCTGCGCGAGTTCGAGCCTCGCGCGGACGATCTCCCAGACCCGCTCCGAGACCGCCTCCACCCCCTCCGAGCCGTCCACCACCACCACCCGCGCCGGGTCCGACTCCGCGACAGCCCGAAAACCCGCCGCCACCCGATCAAAAAATTCCTCGTCCTCGCGTTCGAATCGATCCACGCCCGGTGAGTCGCCCGACTCCAGCCCGCGCGCCCGCCGCCGCGCCGCCGAAACCTCCGGAGGAACGTCAAAGAGAAGCGTCAGATCCGGAACCGTCGAGCCCACCGCCAGCGCCACAACCTCCCGAACCCGCGCGAGATCGAGTCCGCGTCCCCATCCCTGGTAGGCCACCGTGGAATCGAAGTACCGGTCCGTCACGACGACCTCCCCCGCGTCGAGCGCCGGCTGGATCACTTCCCGGACGAGTTGCGCCCTCGCCGCGTTCATCAAGAGAAGCTCCGCCTCGGGAACCATGCCGGCGCCCGCCTGGCTGTGTTTCAAGGTATGCCGGATTTCCTCGCCCAACGGCGTCCCGCCAGGTTCGCGAAGTCCCCGCGCCCGAAACCCGCCGGCCCGCAACCGATCCACCAGAAGCGCCGCCTGGGTCGACTTGCCGGAACCTTCGGTACCCTCCAGGGAAACGAAATATCCCCGGCTCATAGACCCGGGCCGCCACCCGGGAGCGGCGGCGCGACGATCTTCCGCGCGGGTGGCAAACCCGCGCGCTGGGCCATCTGCCGCTGGCTCACGGTCCTCGTCAGGTAATCGGCCAGGGAATCGACCTGCTCGTCCGTCAGCGGTCCACCCTCCGACTGGGCGAACGCCGGCATCAACGAACCGTGGCGCCCGAACGTGATCCAGCGAACCCAATGCTCGCGATCCGTCACGTGCCCGAGGTTCTTCAGATCGGGAACCATCGAAGCCCGGTTGTGCGAGTCATGGCAGATCCCGCACGCCGCCACATAGAGGGCCGGCCCATGCTTGCCCTCGGA
Organism: Limisphaerales bacterium; assembly: GCA_050250555.1. Lineage (GTDB taxonomy): Bacteria > Verrucomicrobiota > Verrucomicrobiia > Limisphaerales > CAIMTB01 > CAIMTB01. The sequence continues at coordinate 14,707 of JBFWOK010000046.1, read as the reverse complement.
AGTCTTCGCATGGCAACTCGCGCACTCGCCCCGGAACACCGCGAACCGGTCCGCCAACGCGATCTGCATGTTCCGAAGCCGGTCATCCATCCCATCCCCGCCCGTCGCCTTGCCCGTGGAATCCTCGATCACCGCGCGAACCGTCAGCGGCTTCACACCGATCGAGGAGTTCACAAAGACCGACTTCGTGACCGTGCCCCGCTTGCCCCTGGCGTCCAGGACCACCGAGAACTCGCCGCCCTCTCCCGGTCCGACCGACCAGGGCAGACTGGGAACCCGCGCCACGGTGCACCCACACGAAGTCCGCACCGATTCGATCACCACGGGTCCCGGCGCGCTGTTGGTGAAGGCGAAGGTGAACGTGAAATTCGTGGCGCCCGCCGGCCCCTTCATTTCCTTGGTCGTTTCATCGAAGAGCAACGCCGTCGCCACACCCGCCGATCCCTGGGCGAGCCCCAGCGTCGTCGACATCCCCAACACCCATGAGATCACCAGCACCCTCGCCGTCAGCAGGTCACGGATCCACATACCCGCCCTTCCTACCGCCAACCCAGTCGCCCCGCCAGCCGTTTTCCAGGGCATTCCAATCTTGCATCCCCCGACGGCAAAGTTAGAAATCCCCCTCAAATCAGGCGTTCCCAACCTCCAATCCCTTCGATCCCCATGATGAAAAAACCTCTCTCCACCCTCGTCGCGGCCGTCTCCCTTTCCCTGCTCGCGCCCTCCCTGACCCTGACCGCCGCCACGGAAACCACGTGCGCCGCGTCCGCGACCTGCGCATCCGCGACCGCCGCGACCGCCTCCACCGCCAGCGCGTGCTGCGCCTCCGAGGCCAAGGGCGACTACGTCCTCCTCAAGCTCAAGGGCGGCAAGCGCGCCTCCCTCACCCAAGCGCTCGCCCAGGTGCAGGGCGTCGGCGCCACGGAAACGTGCGGCGAGTCGAAATTCACCCGGATTAGCTTCGACAAGGAAAAGGCCTGCTCCACCGAGATCATGGCCGCCCTGAAAAAGTCCGGCTACCGCGTCCAGGCCCAACGCATCACCTACGCGGTCGAGGGCCTCGCCTGCGGCTCCTGCGCCACCCAGGTCTCCAAAGCGCTCTCCAAGGTCAAGGGCGTGTCCGACGCCAAGGTGTGCAGCGAAAGCAAACAAGCGGTCGTCGACTTCGACCCCAACAAGGTCTCCGCCGAGAAGATCCTCGCGACCCTCGACGCCACCGGTTTCAAGGCCTCCGCGATGGTGAACTGAGACCCTTCGAACCGGCGCCTCCGGGAATCGAAGGCATCGCTCCCTTCCAGGCGCCCCACCCCGGGGCGCCTTTTTTTCTCGGGCGTGGCACAGCACAGGGAAAGCAAGCAGCCCGCTCGAAACATCCCATGAACGGCCGCGGCCACCCCGGAATGACATTGGGATGCGAAGGGAGAATGGTTCATCCCCCAGCGCATCGCCACCCCCCCTCCGATTCCCTCCCCTCCGGTGCTTTCCGAACCGTCCGCGGTTGAAGCCGCCATTTTCGGAACCCTCCCTCGCCCACCTCCTGACCGCTTCACTCGCAAGCTCCGATGCACCCCGCCGCACCCGTCTCGGTTGTCACCCCGGTCGCGCACGCCTTCGATTGGACGAAGCGCGTCCTGTTCCAACCGTTCGACCTCTATCGCTGGCTCGTCGTGGGGTTCACCGCCTGGCTCGCCACGCTGGGGGAACAGTGGGCGGGAGGCAACGTGGGCGGTCGCCAGACCGGTGGGAACCCCGATTGGCAACCGCAGGCCGTGTGGGATGAGACGCGGACCTATGTCGCCGACAACCTTCCATGGCTGGTGCCGGTCGTGATCCTGGCGGTGCTTCTCCTCGTCGCCCTCGGACTCGTCGTGATATGGCTCAGCAGCCGCGGCCGGTTCATGTTCCTTCACAACGTCGCTCTGAATCAGGCGGAGGTCGTCGCCCCTTGGCATCGGTACCGACAGCACGGCAACAGTCTCTTCCTATTCCGGATCGTCGTGGCTCTGGTCGCATTCCTCCTCGCGATTCCCCTCCTCGCGATCGCCGTCGCCGCGTCGATCCCGATGTTCAGGGATCAGATGTTCGCGCCCATCCCGCTCATCATCCTCGTCGTCGCGATGCTCGGCCTGTTCGTCGTCGGCGTCGGAGTCGCCCTGGTGGAGAAGTTCACCAAGGACTTCGTTGTCCCCATCATGGCGTTGCGCCAGCCCTCCTGCCGCCTGGCGTGGAATGAGTTCGGCGGCCTCCTCCGGTCGAGTCCCGGAAATTTCGCGCTCTACATCCTTTTCCAGATCCTACTCTCCCTCGCCACCGCCGTGCTGGTCCTGGTCGTCGTCGCGCTCACCTGCTGCATCGCGGGCTGCCTGCTCGCCCTGCCCTACCTCGGGACCGTCTTCCTGCTCCCCATCCTGGTTTTCTTCCGATCGTATTCGCTCCTCTACTTCGCCCAGTACGGACCCGCCTACAACGTCTTCGCATCAGAACCTTCCGGCCCTTCGCACCCGTCCACGGACTCCCCGCTGCCACCGCGCTGATGTGATGAACCGGACGGCAGTCCCAGGCCATTCCCTCGTCCTCGTCGGCGGCGGGCACGCCCATGTCGAAGTCGTCCGACGACTCGGTTCCCAGCCCCTTCCCAAGGCCCGCGTTACCCTGGTTTCCCCCGCCCCGACCACGCCCTACTCGGGTATGCTCCCGGGCCTCGTCGCCGGCCACTACTCCGTCGAGGAAACCCGCGTGAAACTCCGCCCTCTCTGCGAGTCCGCCGGCGTTGAATTCGTCCAGGCCCCGATCCACGGACTGGACCTTCCCAGGCGCCAGATCCTCTTCCGGGATCTTCCGCCCCTGCCCTTCGACACGCTCTCCCTCAACACCGGATCCACGCCCGCCCTCGAATCCATCCCCGGTGCGAACCGGGTCGGTTTCCCGATCAAACCCGTCGACCGCTTCCTCGCGTCGTGGGCCGATCAATCCCACCAAATCGTGGACCGCGCCGCGGCCGGGCAACCCACCGCGGTGGTCGTCGTCGGAAGCGGCGCGGGCGGCGTCGAACTCCTTTTCGCGCTCCGTTGGCGGCTCCGCGCTTTGGCCGCCGCCCGTCCGGGCACCTTCGACCGCATCTCCTTCCACCTCGTCACCTCGGCGGAGGTTCCCCTCGCCGACCACGGACGCGCCGTCCAACGGCTCGTGGCCCGAGCGCTCGAACACCAGGGCATCCGGATCCACGCGGCGCACCGCGTCGTCGGCGCATCCGACACGTCCCTCTTGTGCGCCAACGGCCGGAGGATTCCGTTCGACGCGCTGTGCTGGGCCCTCCACGCGGCCCCGCCGCCGTGGATCGATGGAACCGGGCTCGCCGTGGATTCAATGGGCTTCATTGCCGTCTCGCCAGCCCTTCAGTCGGTCTCGCATCCAGACGTGTTCGCCGCCGGGGATGTCGCGGCGGTGCTCGAGCATCCGCGACCGAAATCCGGGGTCTTCGCGGTGCGCCAGGGACCACCCCTCGCTGAAAACCTGCGACGGGCCGCGCTGGGCCGGGCGCCATTCCCATTCCGGCCGCGGACGCGCGCCCTGAATCTCATCACGACCGGCGACCGACACGCCATCGCGTCCTACGGACCGTGGGCGATGGCGGGTCGTTGGGTCTGGACCTGGAAAGACCGGATCGATCGCCGTTGGATCCGCAGGTACCAGCGCCAGCCGGCCGCCGGCGACCGGTCCACACCCGCCCCGGGATCCCCCGCACCCAACCGCGGGAACCCAGGATGACCCCCCGGGGTAAGAACTTCCACCCGCCGGCTGTCTCCACTCCCGCGCGACCGGGGAGTCACTCCAGGCCGCAGGCCGTCCGTGCCCGCTTCAGGACCTTCGCGGCCACGGCCCTGGCCCGTTCGGCGCCGTCCCGCAACACGCCGAGAACGTAGTCGGGATTCGCCTCCAATTCCCGCCGACGCGCGCGGGCCTCCGAGAAGTGGTTCCAGTAGTGTTCGAACAAGGCCTTCTTGAGGTCGCCATATCCGAAGCCGCCGGACCGCAAACGGTCCTCCACCTCCTTCGCGACTCCGGCGGGAGCCACCAGGCGCAGGAGTTTCACCGCGTTGTTCTGGTCGGCATCCGGCTTGGGCTCGTCCGGTGTCCGGCTGTCCATGACGATCGACATGACCTTTTTTCGAAGGACCTTCTCGTCGCCGAAGATCTCGATCGTGTTCCCGTAGCTCTTGCTCATCTTCTGCCCGTCCGTGCCCGGCACAACGGCGACCTCCTCCACGATGCGGGGCTCGGGAACGACGAGCGTCTCGCCGTAGGTCTCGTTGAACTTGATCGCGATGTCGCGCGTCACCTCGACGTGCTGCTTCTGGTCGCGTCCGACCGGGACGACATTGGAGTCGTAGATCAGAATGTCGGCCGCCATCAGGACCGGGTACGCGAACAATCCGTGGTTGATGGGGATCCCCCGCGACGACTTGTCCTTGTAGCTGTGGCACCGCTCGAGCAGCCCCATCGGCGTGATCGTGCTCAGGATCCATGTGAGTTCGCAGTGCTCCGGCACGTCCGACTGCCGGAAGAACACGCTCCGCTTGGGATCCAGTCCACACGCCAGGAAGTCGAGGGCGACGTCCAGGCGGTTCTTCCGCCGGGCGCCGGCGTCGAACAGGGACGTCATGGAATGATAGTCGGCGATGAAATAGTACGCGTCGCCCTGATTCTGAAGGTCGATCGCCGGACGCATCATCCCGAAGTAGTTCCCAAGATGCAGCGCGCCCGAGGGCTGGATGCCTGACAAAATTCGCATGCCGAAGGCTAACCAGCGCGACCGGCCGCCTTCAACCTGGCACCGAACCCACCGAGGAACCCCCTCATTTCGGCGATACCCTGGAAAACCGGTCTTCCCTCCCACCCCCCAGGCTGCCCGCGTGCTGGATCAGGTTGAGCGCTCCGTCGGGAGCGAGCGCCATCGATAGCACCCCCCCGGTCAGGCCGCTCACCACCGGAAGGGTGTTCGTCACCGATTCGAACCGCGCGTCGGTCTGCGCGAACCGAACGATCCGCCGCGAATAATCCGAATAGAAGAACCCGGCGCCGAACGAATCCGGCCAGCCGACGGCCGGTTGAAGGATCGCGGGGCCGACCATGACCGCCGCGGCGGAATCATGCGGGTACGAAAACCAGGGAGCCACGGCTTCGGGGATCGGGCAGGCGGCGCCGGACAACGTGTCGAGATTCCGACCGTCACAGCGCGGCCACCCGAAGTTCGCCCCGGGCCGGAGACGGTTGACCTCCTCGAAGTCCCGACGCCGATCGTATCCCACGTCGCCGACAAGGATGTCCCCGGTGGGTTCATTCCAGGAAAGCGTCAGCGGGTTTCGCAGTCCGAACGCGTACACCTCGGGGCGGGCGCGCGGCGTTGAGACGAACGGATTGCCGGTCGGCACCTTTCCGTCCGGGTCGATACGGAGAATTTTCCCCCTCAAATCCCCCAGATCCTGGGGCGGGCTGGCCGGATCGTCGTAGACGCGGGCCGTCTCGTCCGGCGGCGTGTTGTCCCCGGTTCCCACGTAGAGCAGGCGTTCCCGCGGATGCCACAGCAACGCCCCACCCTGCTGCAGACCGTGGTCCGAGCTGGGGATATCGAGGAGGATCCGCTCGGTGTCGATCCCGACCGTCCACGCGCCACGGTTCCCCGTCGCCGTGAAGCGCGAAACCCGGTTCGTGTTACCCACCGAGACCATCGGCGCCCAAGAGAAATACACGAACCCGTTCGTCAGAAATCCGGGATCGAACTGGAACGCGTAGAGCCCACGCTGCCCCGACGTGCTCACGGGGAACCGCCCCACGAGGCGTTTCGTGGAGTTCTCGGGATCCCAAGACCAGAGCGAACCCCGCCGACTCGCGAACCAGAGGGTTCCATCCGGGCAGGCTTCGACATGCACCGGTTCGGCGATGTCCCCCTGGACGAGCACTTCATACCGCAACCCGTCCGCGACGTTGGCGCCACGCGCCGCCAACCACAGGCGGTTCTCCCGGCGAATCGATTCCATCTCTTTCCGGACCATGCCCAACCCGAGTTCCAAGTCCCCCTTGAACTCCTCGGCGCCCGGCGGCGGATCGAAGACGACGTACCCGTCAAATCGCTGCGCCTGCAACGCCGTCAGCAACCGCCTGACCTGGAGCCGGCCGGTTCCGAACGGCACCGCCCTCGCGGTCGATCCCGTCCCGGCGTAGTCCACCACCTGCACCCCGATCAGGCGTGTTCGCAGGTCCTCGACGGCCTCCAGCGGATCGCCGCCCGCCCGCACCAGGTTCAGCACCTGGATCATCACTCCGATCCGCGGATCACGACCCCGCAGGCTCGCCGCGATGGTCTTGGGATCCGTCCATCCCGAACGCCCGCCTCCGCCTTGTCCTCCCGCCGTCGGCAACGCCACCGCGATGTTGTATTGCCGGACCATCCGCTCCACGTGGTCGAGCTGACCCGCCGGCGGATCCCCCACCAACACCTGGAGCCCAAGCCGGTCCGCCCATTCGAACAACCGCGTGATCGCCCCCGCGTTGTTCCCGAAACGAACCCGCGCCGAAACCAACCGCAGCCCGGCTCCCGTCGCGTGCCGCCGCAGCGTCAGTGTCTGCTCTTCCGACATCCCCTCGCCGATCGACACGTCCTCCGATCCGATCCCCATCTTCTGACCGGCGTGAATCTCGACCACGGCCACCCCGGTCCGACGGATCCCATCCAGCGCCTCCCGAAGCGAGACCGCCTCGTACGCGCGCGTGGCCGCACCCACCGCAAGTCCCTCCACCAGCGCATTGGACGGCAGCCGCAGGGAAATCCCAGCGAACCCCGGCATCGCCAGGACCCTGATCACCATCACCAGCTGGATTCCGGTCCACAACCTCCTCATGTCACGGTCCAAGATGCCTCGGACGCTAGTCGCCGGTTCCCCCCACCGCAATTTCCGAAACCGCAATCTGGGCAATCTCCAAGGCCTGGATTCAGCCGCCGTTTCCACGCACCCTCCGTCCCGCATGAACGTGACCGGCACGAACTGGGAGGATCGCTATCAATCGGGCGACACCCCCTGGGACAAGGGCGAAGGCTCGCCCGGACTCGCCGATTTTCTCCGGCACCGCCCCGATCTTCCCCGCGGCACGGTGCTCGTCCCGGGGTGCGGCCTCGGCCATGACGCCCGGACCTGGGCCCGTCACGGCTTCACCCCGACCGGACTCGACCTCGCGCCGTCCGCGGTCAAGCTCGCCACCGAACTCACCTCGGCCGCGGGCCTGCACGGCACCTTCAAGACCGGGGATTTTCTCCGCGACCCCCCCGGCGGGACCTTCGACTGGGTCTTCGAGCACACCCTCTTCTGCGCGATTCCACCCGCCGACCGCGACCTGTATCCGGAAGCCGTCGCCCGCTGCCTTCGGCCCGGCGGCAATTTCCTCGCCGTCCACTACATGATCCGCGACGTCGACGGTCCGCCGTTCGGCTGCACCCAGGAGGAAATCGTCGAACGCTTCCAGCCGCGCTTCGAATGGATCGCCGGTTGGGTGCCGCGGTCCTACCCCAATCGCGCCGGCCTCGAACTCATGATCTGGTGGCGTCTCCGCGAGGGCTGACACTGACACTGACACTGACACGGACACCCGGGCCCCCGAGTTCCACCGACAGTTCCCCCGCGACCCGCCGCAGTTCCGACCTCTCCGACGGCGTCAATCCGACCGGATCGAATCGAAGGCGTTCGTGCAGGGGATGCGCCCGTCGAATCCGCTCCCCCAGGGTCCGAACGTCCGCGTCCTTCTCCAGCCGATCCATCCAGGCGGACCAACCCTCCCGGACCCCGCGCGACCAACCGCGTCGCGCCAGTTTCGCCTCGACATCGAACCACTCCGAATCACGCCCCGGCCAGCCGTCCACACCCGCCTCCCGGGCCGTCACGGACTTCGCCTGCCGCACGGCGCGGACCTGCCGGAATCGCCAGACCGCCAGAACCAGGAGCGGTACCACCAGCCAGTAGGCCTCCCTCAACCAGCGCTTCTCCCCAAGCCACCACCATCGGCGAATCGAGTACGCGAGATCATTCCAGAACCGGCTCCACCGGCTCACCGTGGGCGGCGCGTCGAACAAAGCCGGCGGCGTCGGGTCGAAATCCCGCCACTTGCCGTCCGACCAATACCGCACCCAGGCGTGGGCATCCTTCGCTCGGACCCGGTGCACCCCGTTCACCTGCTCCAGCGGGTTCACCAGAAACCCCGTGACATATCGGGCCGGTATCCCCGCCGACCTCAAAAGCAGGACACCCGCCGTCGCGAAATACTCGCAGTGCCCCTCCCGATCGCTCAGGAGAAACCGCCCCAGCGCCGTCGTCGCCCGCGGGTCCTTGGAGGTGCTCGGCTTCAGGTCGGTGGTGTACCGGAAGCGGCTCGCGAAAAATTCCCCGACCCGCCCGACCACCTCGTCCGCCGGTCGGCCCGCCAGCTTCAACTCCTCCGCCACGGCTTCGATCGCCGGTCGTTCCATCGCCCGGATCTCGTATCCTTCCCCTTCCCCCGGCGCCAATTCCCAACCCGCGTCCTCACCGAAATCCGCCCGGTACGGCAACATCCCCCCCGCGTGCGTCCCACGAACCGCTCCCAGCGGCGTCCGCTCCAGGGAGTCCGCCGGACAATCGCCGATCGCCCGCGCCCCGCCCGGAATCGCGAGCAACCCGCCCGTCGGATGGGTGTTCATCTCGATCCGCGCCGACCCCGTCAGCCCATCGCGTCCCTGCGCGCCGTCGAGCACCCACTCGCCTCCCGAGCCTTCCACCTTCTCAAACCCTCCCGACGACGCGTACCAGGTCCCTTCGGACCACGCTGTGAAGACCGCCAGTCGCAGCCTCGGCGGAACCCGCCCGCCTCCATCGCTTCGCACCGTAAGGATCACCTGGCCCGAACCACCCACCCATCCCGTCGAGCCGATCGCGGTCCGCGCCGACCGGAAGGCGGCCTCGTCGCGCCGCCACTGGGTCACCCAGGCAAGGAAACGATTCTCGAACCATCCCTGCAACCCGCTCAACCCAAGCGAGACCACCCACCCTCCAAGAATGGCCGCGACGAGGAACGCCGAGACCGGCAGCGCGCCAAACCCGCAGGCGCGCGTCCGCCAGAGCGCAAGCCCCGCCACGGCCGCAAGTCCCGGGAAGAACCAGGAACGCCCCCCGCCCGCGACGCTCGCCGAAAGCAGGCAGAAAACCAGGTAGGGCCCCGACAGATCCACGACCGATTCCCCGTGGTCCCGTCGCCGCCACCAGGGCACGGGCAGCAGGGCCGCTTTGGGAACGCGTTCAGAGACGGACCAGGCCTGGACCAGGATCGCCGGAAAGGTCACCAGGGGCAGCCAGGGGATGAAGCCGCGAAGCACGCTGCCAACCGGTTCCCGGCTGTAGACGAGGAGCAACCCGCCGAACACCAGCAGCCAACAGACATCCAGGGCCCGGGCGAACTCGGAGGATGAGACGTCAAACCGACGCCCCGCGAAGCCCGGCGCGATCAGAAGCAGCACGGCCGGAATCGCCAGGGGCCACATCCCGACCGAGATCCCCCAGAACATCAGGCCGACCGCCAGGATCCAGCGGGGCGGCGACATCGCTCAGACGTCGCAGATGCGGACCCCCTGGTTCAGCGAGGCCAGGACGTCCGCGCGTTTCGGAATGAATTCCTGGGCGACGAACCCGCGGAACCCCGTGGCCACCACCGCTTCCATGATGGCCGGGTAGTGGAGTTCCTGCGTCTCGTCGATCTCGTTTCGCCCCGGAACACCCCCCGTGTGGTAATGGGCGATGTACGGCGCGCTCTCGCGCAACGTCCGGATCACGTCCCCTTCCATGATCTGCATGTGATAGATGTCGTACAGCAGCTTGAAGCGCTCCGATCCGACCCGTTTGCAGAGTTCGACGCCCCAGCGCGTGTGGTCGCACTGGTAGTCCTTGTGGTCGACCTTCGAATTCAGAAGTTCCATCACCAGCACGAGTCCGTGGCGTTCGGCAATGGGCATCAGCTTCTTCAAGCCGACCGTGCAGATCTCCAAGCCCTGCTCGTCCGACTGCCCCGCCCTGTTGCCCGAGAAGCAGATCACGTTCACACACCCGAGCGCCGCCACCTTCGGAGCCGCCTCCTCGAACCACTTCAGAATCCCTTCGTGATTCGCCTCCCGGTTGAGCCCCTTCCCGATCCCTCCCGGAACACCGCTCACCATCGCGCAGGTCAGATCGTACTTCTTCGCCGTCGGGATCTCGTCCAACCCCAGCAGATCGATCGACGTGATCCCCATGTCCCGGGACGCCTTGCAGAGGTCCTCGAGGGGCACCTTCCCGTAACACCACCGGCAGACCGAATGACGGATCCGGCCCTTCAGCTTGCCCACCGCCTCGGCGGCTTCGATCCGACGGGTCAAATCCCCGGCCACCGTGGCGGCAAGGGCTCCGGCGGCCAAACGACGTACGGCGTGACGACGGTTCAGGGAGGTCTTCATGGCGTGATATCGGTAGCGCAGTAAAGGCCCCGCCCCGTCCACCGTCAAATGCCAAGCCGCTTTGTCCACCCCCAATTCACCCCAGTTGTTCACCGACCGCCCACAACAACTTCGTCTGGTCTGTCGCGCGCCGGTCCCCAATGTTCACCCCACCCGCGGCCACCCAGCCATCATCCGTCCGATCGTGATCGATTCAGCAGACCCCGCCCAAGGACAGGAGCTCCTCCCCGAACCGCCCCCCGACCTGCTGGCCGGCCGGCGCCCCCTGCCCCGCCCCGACTCCCCACCCGCCGCCGGCGGCCGGGTCGACCGGCTTCCTCCCCACGCCGCGGATGCCGAACGCGGCGTGCTCGGCTGCAACTTCCTCTCGCCGAACGAGGCGATGGGCGAATGCGTCCGAACCATCCGGGCGGGCGCCGAAGCGTTCTACGAACTCCGCCACCAGTCCCTCTACTCGCTCCTGGTCGAGATGTACGACGCCCAGTTGCCCATCGACCTCATCACCGTCCAGCAGCGGCTCCGGGACCAGAACCAGCTCGAAGCCATCGGGGGGCTCGCCTACCTCAACCAGGTCGCCGACTCGGTGCCCTCCGCCGCGAACCTCGCCTACTACGTCGAGATCATCCTGGAGAAGCACCTCCTCCGGCGCATGCTCCAGACCTGCACCCACGTCATCACCCGGGTCTTCGAGTGCGAAGGCGACGTCCCGGCGCTCCTCGACGAGGTCGAACGCGACATCCTCAGGATCAACGAGGAACGCGAACGCCCCGAAACCAAGGCCATCAAGGACCTCGTCAACTCCGCCATCAACACCATCGAGGAACTGCACGCCCGCCAGGGCATGCTCAGCGGGCTCAGCACCGGCTTCGATGACCTCGACAAGATGACGACCGGCTTTCACAAGGGCGAAATGATCGTCATCGCCGCCCGGCCCAGCATGGGAAAAACCTCCCTCGCGATGAACATCGCCGAACACATCGCCATCGACCTCCGCCAGGGCGTCGGCGTGTTCAGCCTGGAAATGACCGCCGAATCCCTCGTCCTCCGCATGATGTGCTCCCGGGCCGAGGTCAACCTCCGGGACGTCCGCGAGGGCTTCCTCGCCGAACGCGACTTCCCCCGCCTCACCCACGCCGCCGGCGAAATCGCCGGAGCCCCCCTGTTCATCGACGACACCTCCGGCCTCTCGATCCTTCAGTTGCGCGCCCGCGCCCGCCGGATGTGGCAGCAGTACCAGATCAAACTCCTGGTGGTCGACTACCTCCAGCTGATGCACTCGGAGACCCGCCGCGCCAAGGACAACCGCCAGCAGGAAATCGCCGAGATCTCCTCCGGTATCAAGGCCCTCGCCAAGGAACTCGAAATCCCGATAATCATCCTCTCCCAGCTCAACCGCGAAATCGAAAAGGACAAGTCCAGGAAACCCAAGCTCTCCGACCTCCGCGAATCCGGTTCCATCGAACAGGACGCCGACCTCGTCGGGCTCCTGTACAAACCCTCGAAGGACGGCGACGACGACGAAAGCGTCCCCCGCGACGACGGGACCGGAGTCGAAGTCAGCCTTCTGATCGCCAAGCAACGGAACGGCCCCACCGGCGACGTTCCCCTCACATTTCTTAAAAGGTTTACTCGCTTCAAGGCCGCTGCCAAAGTCTCGCACGACGATGTTCCTTCGTAGCTGGGCGGGGCATTGCTGGAAGTTTCTATGCCTGCCGCTGTCCCTCGCAGCGGCCCTCTTTCCCTTTTCCATGGCGGCCACGGCCCAGGCGCCGCCACCGGACATCGCCATCAGCGCCATCGAGGTGCGACATGTCGGCCCCCGTTCCGTCAGCGATGACCTCGTCCGGGCCAATATCCGCGTCAAGACCGGCGACCCGTACAGCAAGCTCAACATCGACGACGACGTCCGCAATCTCTTCGGCACGGGTTACTTCTTCAACATTCGGGTCACCGAAACCCGGGAGGCCGCCGGCGTGAGGCTCGTCTACTTCGTCCAGGCCCGCCCCATCCTCAGCGACATCCGGTACGAGGGCTACGACCGCCTCAGCCTCAAGAAGGTCTCCCGTAAGGTCACGTCCAAGGTCGGCCAACCGCTCGACGAAGCCCAACTCCACAAGGACGCCCGCGAAATTCAGACGATGTACGAGAAGTCCGGGTACCTCAAAACGGAAGTCAAATACGCCCTCAACATCGACGAGAACGCCGGCCGCGGCACGGTCACGTTCCAAATCTCCGAGGCCGCCAAGCAACGCATCAAAAAGGTCGAGTTCCCCGGCCACGCCGCCTTCAAGGAAAAGAAACTTCGCAAAGTCGTCAAAACCCGGAAGCGCTGGATGTTCTCCTGGCTCACCGGCTCCGGACGCTTCAAGGAGGACGTCGTCCAGGAGGACCGCGAACGCCTCCAGGACTTCTACCGGAATGAAGGCTACATCGACTTCGAGTTGAAGGATGTCGCGGTCCAGGAACTCGACCCCGAACGGCTCAAGGTCGATTTCGTCATCGAGGAAGGCCAGCCGTACCAGGTCGGCGCGGTCACGTTCGAAGGGAACCGCCTCTTCACCACCAACGAGATCGTCGCCAGCATGCGCCGCCGCGAGGGCACCAAGGTCCTCGAAGGCCTCAACCTCAATCCCGGCGAAACCTTCAAGCCGAAGCTCCACACCAAGGACATCGAACTCATCGAGGACTTCTACGGCGCCCGCGGCTACATCGACGTCGAATTCCCCCAGACGCTGCGCGCCACGCGCGTCCCCAACACCGCGTCCAATACCATCGATCTCGCCTACAAAATCGAGGAGGGCGACAAGTCGTACATCGAAAAGATCGAGATCAAGGGGAACACCAAGACCAAGGACCGCGTCATCCGACGCGAACTCGCCGTCGCCCCCGGAGAGGTCTTCAACATGGTGCGCGTCAAGATCAGCACCAACCGGCTCTACGGCCTTCAGTACTTCGAAAAGGTCGACGCCCGCCCCGAAGCCACCGAGGTGCCCAACCGCCGAAACCTCGTCGTCGGCGTCGATGAAAAGAACACCGGCAACTTCAGCATCGGCGCCGGCTTCAGCTCCGTCGACAACCTCGTCGGCTTCGTCGAGATGAGCCAGGGCAACTTCGACCTCTTCAACCCCCCGTTCTTCACCGGCGGCGGCCACAAGCTCCGCCTCCGCGCCCAGGTCGGCACCCAGCGCCAGGATTACCTCATCACGTTCATCGAACCGTGGTTCCTCGGACAACGCCTCGCCCTCGAAGTCGACCTCTACCACCGCGATTTCCAGTTCCTCAGCTCCGTCTACGACGAGCAACGCACCGGCGCCCGCGTCGGACTCACCAAGGCCCTCAACGAGTTCTTCCGCGGCGGCATCGCCTACACCATCGAAAGCGTCAACCTCGACTTCAACGACGAGGACCTCCTCGCCCCCGTCGTCCGCGAGGAAGGCCCCGGCCACGGATCCACCATCGTCACCGGCAAACCCCGCGTCTCCCCGGAACTCGCCCTCGAGGAGGGTCGCCGCCTGGTCTCCAAGATGACCGGCACCATCACCTTCGACACCCGCAACAGCGTCATCCTGCCCAACCGCGGCCAGCGCATCGAACTGATCGGCGAAATCGCCGGCGGACCCCTCGGCGCCGAAACCGACTTCTACCGCCTCGAAGTCCGAGCCGGCCAGTACCTCCCCGGATTCGGCGAAGGCCACGTCATCGAAATCGTCGGCCGCCTCGGCGTCTCCGAGGCCTTCGACGACACCCCGCGCGTCCCCCTCTTCGACCGCTATTTCCTCGGCGGCATGTACACCCTCCGCGGCTTCCAGTACCGCGACGTCGGTCCCGTCGACGAAAACAACGAACCCGTCGGCGGTTCCACGTACTGGTTCGGATCGTTCGAGTATTCCATCCCGATCATTGAACGCGTCCGGTTCGCCATGTTCTATGACGTCGGTATGGTCTACTACAAACCGTACAGCTTCGACCTGCGCGAGCCCCAACAGAACTTCTACAACGACAACTGGGGCATCGGGCTCCGTCTCAACCTCCCCATCGGCCCCCTCCGCCTCGACTACGCCTTCCCGATCACCGCCGAGGATTACAATGACGCCAGCGGAGGCCGGTTCCAGTTCGGCGTCGGGTACACCCGCGATTTCTGATCCGAGGTTTCCGTTCCACCCCGTTCCATCCCAACACACCCCCATCGCATTCCATTCC
>JBFWOK010000045.1:0-40465 GCA_050250555.1 Limisphaerales bacterium | reverse complement strand
GACCCCTTCTGAGAGCCTGGAGTCGATCATCCTGCGATGCGCCCAATTGCTGCCGGCGCAGGGGCCGATCGGCGTCTTCATCCATCACAACACCCTCCACGCGTTCGAGCACGAGACCTTCGAAGAGGCCGTCCGCCGCGGCGCGGAGGTCTTCGGGTGCGAACCTTTTCTCCCGGAGGAGCGGTACCGGGAAGAACTCGCGCGGGGCCGCATCCTCTTTGGCGAGCTTCGCTCCGTGCTCGAGCGGGAAGTCGGCCCGGGTCACTCCGACCCCATCAGCCCTGGACTCGCGAGCCGCTTTGATATTCGACTCGCGATGCTCCTGCATCCCCTGCCCACAGGCGGGAACGCCGAACTCGAATGGCTGATGGCCGAGTCCGAGGCCCTGAGGCGGCTCCGAAGCGACGTCTCGGAGGTTCAGCGTCGGCGCATGATCACCGAGACCCGGCATTGGGTCCTGCGCCGACTGAGGAGCACCCTGGCCCCCGTCGAACGCCCCGAATGGATCCCACGGCTTTTCGCGCGCTTTGGCGACGGGCGCATCGAGGACTGGACTGACGACCGCTGGGAAGCGTTCACCGTGTCGGCCCTCTGGGAGGCCTGCCACGGAGGCGCGCGGTGTGTCGAACCACCCGCCTCGACCACGCCCCGTTGCGGACTCCGTCACAGGGACCACCTCCGCGCCGCGGGTGGCGGCGACAGCGACCTCCTGGTGCACGAAGTCCTGATCCGTTGGTGCGCCGCATTCCTCGACCAGGGGATCGCTCATTCGACGCTGCCCGACCGCGACAAGGGCTTCTTCCGCGCCTTTCGTTCGCTTCATGGGCGTGGCATCGCGACCTCGGAATGGTGGCTCAGGGATCTCCCATCCGAGATCGCGCGCTTCGACGAAGCCTCCGGAACGCCCCTCGCGTCCATTCGCTCCTCCCTCGAGGATCTCGGCGTCGAGACTGACGAAACCGAACCGTTCCTGCGGGAAACGCTTCTCGCGCTCCGCGGCTGGGCTGGGATGATCTGGCATGTCGAACAGCGCGCCGACCGGGTCCATCACGCTGTTCCGCAGGGAAGCCTGGTCGAGTTTCTCGCGGTGCGGCTCCTCCTCGATCGGGTCGCGCTTCGAGCGCTGGCGAAAGACACCCTTGGTTACACGGGATCCCTCGCCGACCTGCGGCGAGTCCTTGCCTCCAGCGCGACAGCCGGACCTGAAGTCGACGCGCGATGCCGCGCGTACCGGGTCTTTCAATTGGCGCAGGTCCTGGGATGGACCCCGGAACGGCTATCCGGGCTTCACGCCGACGCCTGGTCGGAGCTTCTGCGCGAGATCGAGGCGTTCGACGATTTCAGTCGGCGCCGGGTTTTCCATCTGGCCTACGAGCATCGGTTCCGCGTCCGGACCTTGGATGTGCTTGCCGCCCGGGCCGGGAAGTCCTTCCGAACCGAAGGCCGACCGGATTTCCAGGCGGTCTTTTGCATCGACGAGCGGGAGGAATCCATTCGGCGCCACGTCGAGGAGGTCGCGCCTTCGGCCGAGACGTTCGGCGCCGCCGGCTTCTTCGGAGTGGTCATGTATTACCGAGGGGCCGCCGCCGCTGATTTCGTGCCCCTGTGCCCTGTGGTGGTGCGGCCGAAACACTGGGTCTCCGAGTCGGTCGATCCGCGGCTCCGGGATGAGGAACGCCGTCGTCGGAGCACCCGCCGCAATCTCGGGATGGCGCTCCAAAACTTCCACGGCGGCAGCCGGCGCATCGTGAGTGGCGCTTTTCTTTCGGCCTCCCTCGGGCTTCTGGCCACCGTGCCCCTGGTGGCCCGAGTCGTCTTCCCCCGCCTGACGGCGCGGTTCCGTGGATTCTTCGGCGGATTCATCGCTCCGCCGCCCGTCACCCGGTTGAACCTGGAGCGCAAAGCTCCACTCCCCGATCGCGCGGAGGGCGGCCACGGTTTCCTTCCAGGCGAGATGTCCGACATCGGCGAACGCATCCTTCGCGACATCGGCCTGACCTCCGGATTCGCGCGCATCGTCCTGATCTTCGGCCATGGGTCGACCAGTCTGAACAACCCCCACGAATCCGCCCATGACTGCGGCGCGTGCGGCGGGGGCGTCGGCGGCCCGAACGCCAGGGCGATCGCCGAGATGCTCAACGACCCCCGCATTCGGGCCGACCTGCGCGATCGCGGCATCCGAATCCCGGAGGACACGGTGTTCGTCGGGGCGCTCCACAACACGGCCAACGACGATCTGACCTATTTCGACGTCGATCGCGTCCCGGCGACCCATGAGTCCGAATTCGAGGCGGCGCGCGTTCACGTTGGCGAAGCGGCCATCCGGAACGCCCATGAACGCGCGCGTCGGTTCGACTCGGCTCCCCTGGCCCTGACGCCGACGGCCTCCAAACGCCACATGGAAGGTCGATCGGAGGATCTCTCCCAGGTCCGGCCCGAATGGGGTCACGCGACCAACGCGATCTGCATCGTCGCCCGCCGAGAACGGACGCGGGGACTGTTCCTGGATCGGCGGGCGTTTCTGGTGTCGTACGATCCGACCCAGGACGATTCGGCGGCGACGATCCTGGCGCGGATTCTGGGCGCCGTGATCCCGGTCTGCTCGGGCATCAACCTCGAGTACTACTTTTCCCGCATCGACTCGCCGGGATGGGGGAGCGGTTCCAAGCTGCCCCACAATGTGACGGGGCTCCTGGGAGTGATGGATGGCGCCATGAGCGACCTTCGCACGGGTCTACCCTGGCAGATGGTGGAGATTCATGAACCCGTGCGGCTTCTTTTCGTGATCGAAACCACACCGGCGGCGTTCGCCTCGATCATGTCCGGAAACGCCGCCATCCGGACGATGGTGACGAACGGCTGGGTGCAGGTCGCCGTCATGGATCCCGGAACCCAGGCCCTCCAGGTGTACGAATCCGGCACCTTCAGGCCCTACCACTCCGAGGCGGGACCCACGCCCGTCGCCGCGTCATCGAAAGAGTGGTACGCCGGCTGGCGCGATCATCTCGAGTTCGCCGAAATCCAGCCGCAGCCCCAGCCCCAGCCCCAGTCCCCCCGTTCCCAACCCGCATCGCGCCCGCCGAACGCCTGAGTATGTCCGATCCCGCCTTTCTTCTGACCGTCCTCGGCGGAGTGATCCTCGCCGCGCCGGCGGCGCTGCTCTCGGCGTTCTTCGGCGCTTTCCTCCTCGATCGCCGACTGCCGGAGGTCGCGGTCGGACGCCTGATCCAGGCCGCGATCGGAACCGGGCTCGTGGCGACGCTCCTCGCCGCGGGGATCATGCTCCGCCTCGGTGTCAGCCAGCACCCGATTGTGCTCGGCGATTGGACCATCACTCCGAGCTACCACCTCAAGTTCGCGGTGGTTCTCGACACTCTTTCCCTCGCCTACCTTCTCCTCACGTTTCTGCTCTGCGGCACCATCGGCGCCTTCTCGACCCGTTACCTCCACCGGGAGCGCGGTTACGGGAGGTTCTTCACGCTTTTCGCCCTGTTCCTCCTCGGCATGGTGACCACGGCGTTGTCCGACACGGTCGAAACGCTTTTCGCCGGATGGGAACTCGTCGGCTTGTCGTCGGTCCTTCTCATCGCTTTCTTCCACGAACGCCCCGCCCCGGCCCGGAACGGACTCCGGGTGTGGATCGTCTACCGCCTGTGCGACGTGTCCCTCCTTCTCGCCGCCATCCTCATGCACGAGATCAACGGCGCCGGCGATTTCGATCATCTCGTCGGACAAAGCGCCTGGCCCGGACACGACCCGTTGCCGGCCGCTCCGCATCTCACCCTCCTCGGCGCTCTCTTCGTGGCCGCCGCCGCGGGAAAATCCGCGCTCCTGCCATTCTCCGGCTGGTTGCCGAGGGCGATGGAGGGTCCGACGCCTTCCAGCGCCGTTTTCTACGGCGCGCTCTCCGTCCATCTCGGCGCCTTCCTCCTGCTGCGGGTCAGCCCGGTTCTCGACACCTCGCCCTGGCTCTCCGCCCTCGTCGTCGTCCTGGGACTCGGAACCGCATCCTTCGCGTATGTCGTCGGGCGCGTTCAATCCGACATCAAGTCGGGGCTCGCCTTCGCGTCGCTCACGCAGGTGGGCCTGATCATCGCGGAGATCGGACTGGGTCTCCGCTATGTGGCGCTCCTGCACCTTCTCGGGCACGCGTGCCTCCGCGCGCTCCAGTTCCTGCGCGCCCCAAGTCTTCTCCACGACCACCACCAGCTCGAGAATGCCATCGGCTCCCGGCCGCGCGAGGAAGCCGCCATCTGGGAGCAGCGGCTTCCGGAACCCATCCAGCGGAGACTCTACCGATTCGCGCTCGAACGAGGCGGACTCGACAGCCTCCTCGACCGCTACGTCGCCCGTCCGTTCGTCGCGTGCTTCCGGCGACTCGATCGACTCGAAATGGCCTGGGCGCGCCGGCTCGACGGTGAATCCCCGGAATCTCCTCCTTCCCGGACCCAGGGTCCGTCCATCCCGTGACCGAATCCTCCCCAGCCATTCTTAGTTTCACCCTGGTCCTCCCCTGGGTGGCGGCGGTCGTCGTGCCCTTGCTCCGGACGCCCACGGCGGTCTCCCGGTTCTGCGTCGCCTTCCTCGGCTCCCTGCTCGTCGTCGCGATCCTGGCCATTTCCCTTTCGGAGGGAGGCCCAGCAGTCAGCACTTCCAACACGGCCGCGAGGGTTTCAGGTCGAACTTTCGCCATCGACGACGCGTCCGCGCCGATCCTACCGACGCTCATTCTCCTTCACCTCCTCACGTTCCTCGGCACCGCGAAGTCCAGGGTGACCGCGTCGCACTGCGTCCGGATCCTCCTGTCGACGTTCGCGGGTCTCGCCATCGTGACCTGCCAGGATCCGTGGGTCCTGACCCTGCTCCTGATCCTCTCCACCCTGCTGCCCTATTCCGATCTGAAGGCCCACGGCCAGCCGACCCGCGGCTTCGCGATCCACATGGGGGTGTTCGTCGCGCTCCTCGGACTCGGGCAGATGATCGCCGCGACGACCGGATCGATCTGGGGCTTCGGACTGGTCGGCGCCGCCCTCGTGTTGCGGGCGGGCGCGGTTCCGTTCCACGGATGGGTGCCGCGGCTCTTCGAGAAAGCCTCCTTCGCGGCGGCAAGCCTTTACGTGCTGCCGTTGATCGAGGTCGCGGCCGCGATCCGCCTCCTGACCCCGCGCGCGCCCACCGCCCTGCTCGACGTCGCCTCGATCGCCTGCCTGATCACCGCGGTTTACTCGGGTGCGATGGCCATCGTCCAAAGTGATTTCCGGCGGTTCTTCGCCCATGTCTGTCTCAGCCAGACGTCGCTCGTCCTGTTCGGCGTGATGCTCCACACCGAAACCGCCCTGACCGCGGCTCTCAGTCTCTGGGTCTCCACTCCCCTCGCGCTCGCCGGCCTCGGATTCTCGCTACGGGCGATCGAGGCGCGATTCGGTCGACTCTCCCTGGACCGGCACCACGGCCATTACGAACAGGTTCCAGGTCTCGCCATCACCTTCCTGATCGCGGGCCTCGCGAGCATCGGATTCCCCGGCACGGTCGGCTTTCTTCCCATGGAGCTTCTCTTCAGTGGAAGTTCGGAGCAGGGCCTCGCGGTCAGCGGCGCGCTGGCGGTGGTCGCCATGCTCAACGGCATCGCCATTCTGAGGGCGTACTTCGCCATCTTCACGGGGAGGCGACCCGCCTCCTCCGTGTCGCTCGCCGTCACCCGCCTTGAGCGCGCGGGCATTCTCGTCATCGCGCTCGTGATCTTCGCCGGAGCCTGGCTGCCCCCGTCCATCGTGGCCTCCCGCCACCGCGTCGCCGAGCAACTCCTCGACGGCGCATCGCATCGCGCCGCGCGTTGATCCCCTAGCCCCCGCCCGCGTCATCGATCGCCACGAGTTCCCAACGGGCTCCCGCAACCCGATGCGGTTCGAGCACACCGCAAAGTTCGCTCCACCGCATCGACGGCGGCACGCCGACTCTTCCCCGCCCCAAGGCCAGCGGCGACGCCACCGGCGTGCCCGAGCCCGCGGAGCGTTCCACGGTTTCCAACCGCCATCGTCCGCCTGAGTCCTTCCGCACGGCGGCATCCAGCAGTCCCGGGGCCCCACCCGTCAGCAACAGGCGGACCGGCGCGTTGGTCCCCACCTCGGGCAATCGCAACTCCGCCGGACCCGCCCAACCGGTCGGATCATCGCCGACCATCCCTCGCGCCGCC
Source organism: Limisphaerales bacterium (assembly GCA_050250555.1). Taxonomy (GTDB): domain Bacteria; phylum Verrucomicrobiota; class Verrucomicrobiia; order Limisphaerales; family CAIMTB01; genus CAIMTB01. The sequence continues at coordinate 34,272 of JBFWOK010000045.1, read as the reverse complement.
TCCAGGATTCTGCCGACCTGGGTTACCAGCTCCGGACGGATCACCAGGGTGACGTCCCAACCCAGGTGTCGGCGGATCGCGACCACTTCCGCCGCCTGCTCCACCATCGCATTCCCGCGCGAACGGAATGCCGCCACGAGAACCGGATCTCCCCAGCGCGCTACCCCGTCCCGGTCGAGTCGGACAGGCAGGTCGACCCCACCGGGTCTCGGTCCGATCGGCCGAACCCGCCACGCCAGGGTCAACCGATCCGCCAGGCCGCGGGCTTCCGGGTCGAGCCTCGTTCGGTCGAGCCTCTCGAGCAGAGTCCCCACGTCCCCCAAGTGAACCCGCAATCGCTTCAACGCCGCGTTGCGGTATCCGGTTCCCGACCCGCGGGCCGCCTCCCGGACCAGGGCTTCGACATCGTCCGGACCCAGGCGCCATTCCAGCGCGAGTGGATTCGAAGGAACCCGGGGCGCTCCCCCTTCCCCAGCGGCGAGATCCAGGAAGACCGAGTACGGGCCGAACGTTTCTCCCTCCCATCGGTCCGGTTCGATTTCGAACTCAAACTCCGTGGTGCCTCCAGGCGGCAGAAGATGACCGGCCGTGGCGCCCCGGATCACCGCCGAGGGCGCGGCTCTGCGCCCCGTGGAATCGACCACCCAGAGTGCGGCCTGATCCGGCCAGACCAACCGACGCTCAGTGGAACCGCGATTCTCGAGGCGAACACCGAATCGCGTCGGCTCGCGGGGCGACAAGCGCGCGGGGCCCGACAGCGTCACCCAAAGTCCGCCCCGGCGGCTTCGATCTTCCCGTTCCGCCAGGTAGTCGGCGACGCTCAGGACGGCGATTTCGATCGGAGCGCTCGTGGCCGCGTCCTTCCACAAGGCCAGGCCCCGGGCCACCTGGGGAAACTGCGACGGCAACACTCCCCGGTAGGTCCCCTGCAACCGATACCGCCCCGAGCCCGGCAATCCCACCCAGTCGGAGATCTTCGTCTCGTAGGGCTTCCCGATTCCCGGCTCGAGCTGGTCGGCCCTGGCGAACATGTGCGCCAGCGCCTGCCCAGGCGGCACCGTTTCGAGCCGCGCTCCGGTATCCGCGGCCGACACGTCCAAGCGCCCGTTCAAGCGGCAGCATCCTTCCCACATGAACCCCAGCGGCCGGTCCGATCCGTTGGTGAACTCCCAGGAGAGCGGAATCGCGTCGCCGAGAACCCAGGTTTCCACCTCTGGAATCCTCAGTGCCAGCGACACCGCCGCCTCGGACCGCGATCCCATCCATCCGAGGAACGCGGCCAAGGCGACACCGCAAAGCCGAGTCGGAATCCGGACCATGGCCTATTTCCCCACGGGAAGAACCTTCAGGTCATCGAACCGGATTTCGGTCCCGGCGAAGGGTTTGCCCCAGATGGCCGCGCGTCCGGCGATGGGTGTCTCGGTTTCCTCCCAGGTCACGAGCCAATCCGCCGGCTCCTTCGACCCGTCCGGCCAGGCCTTGCCCTGGACCAGCCATCGCCCTTCCCCGGTCTTTTTCACCTGCACCCGGATCAGAGTCCAGGTCCCGCTCTCCCAGGCGTACTCGACCGAGGCCTTCACTTCGTCGCCCTTGAAGATCTCGATCGCGCGCTTGGCCGGGGCCACCTGGACCCGGTACCCGGCGACTCCATTGACGCTGACCCCGAACGCCGGGAAACGGCGACCCTGTCGCGTGGCGTGGATTCGAGCCTGCGCTCCCCAGTTCTCGCTGGCGCCGCTCCCGAACATCACGCCGTAGTCGTCGAGCGGCGCGCCCGGCAGATGGAGAAACCGGTTCCCGTCCTCCTCCTTCACCTGGAAGTTGTTGTCATTGAGGATCAGGAATCCGTCGGGCATGGAGCCCACCGCGACGCTGGAAAAGTCCTCCGCGAGAATGGGCTTGAGGGTGGCTGAGTCGTCCGCCCGCGCCTCGATCCCCATTCCGATCCAGGCCGCGGCTCCAGCAGCGATCCCAAGTCCCTTCCAACCCGCGATCCACCGCGTTGTAGTTCGTCGTCGTTCGTTCATTTTGATCCCGGTTCCATTCGATTCGTTTCAATTCCTATCGTTCCTTCCCCTCCGACAGGTCGTCAGGATTTCTATTCGAAATCAATCTCCGCGCAGCGCGGCCAGGAGCGAGCCCCGGACCGACATCCGAGTCGCCGCCCACGTGGTCGCGCCACCCAGCAGGACGACCGATCCCAAGGTCAGCCCCAGCGAACCCACGGGCAGTTCCGAGCCGGCCCCGATCAGCGAGGGCAACACCGCCACCAACGCCGCCAGCAAACCGATCGCCATCCCGACCGCCAGCAAGGCCCCGTGTTCGACCAGGACCAGGCGTGTGATCGACTTCCGTCGGAATCCCACCGCCGTCAGCAGCCCGAGTTCGGCCCGCCGCTCCAGCACGTTCCGCAACACGACAACACCCAGCCCCGCGCTTCCAAGAAGCAAGCCGAGCCCGCCCAGGACCTGGAAGGTGCTCAGATACGTGTTCTGAACGGCGTTCAGTTCCGCCAGTCTGCGGGTCGCCGGCGCGACTTCCACCCCCACGTCCGCCAGGGCCCTCGAAAGCCGAGCGGAAACGTCGTCCCGCCGATCGGGGTCCGCATCCACAAGAAACCATCGGTACCCGCTCACGCCGGGAAAGAGCCGCGACAATGCCGCTTCGTCGATCACGAGGCTTCCTTGCAGGACCGAGTTCACGACACCACCCACCAGACGCACCCGGAAAGCCCGGCCTCGCTCATCCGTCATTTCGATCGTGTCCCCCAACTTCTTCCCGAGGGCCCACTGGATCGATGCGAGATCCCCCACCGCCGGGACTTCATCGATGCCGCCATCCGCGGTCCCGTTCCATGCCGTCAGCGCGCTCCAGCCCGAATCCGGCGCCACCCCTTTCGCCATGCCTCCAAAGCGAAACGCCCCGCGTTCCGCCAGGTGTCCGGGCCGCACCCCGAGCAACCTCGGCCTCTGAGCCCGGTCCAGGTTCAGACAGGAGGCATCGTCGCCCTCGACGAGGCGGAACGGGACGAAGCTCACGCCCTGCAGGTCACCGATTCCCAATCCGTACTGTTCGAGCCCCGCCTCCGTGTTGAGGTCCACGGGGATGGGGAGCGAACTCTCCGCGATCAGAGCGAACCCACCGGTGCCCGAAGTCCGACGCGTCGCGTCCCGGGCCGCGTCCATCCTGAAGGCCCCGAGCGCCGCCACCAGGAACACACCCGACGCCAGAAGGCCGACGGTCGCCAGGCTTCGCGACCGGCGGCGCGCGGTCCCTCGAACCGCCAACTGGCCCGCCGTCCAACGGGTCTCGCCCGGTCCGTGCCCCTGCATCCGTCGCAGGCTGCCCGCGACGAATCCAAGGCCCGCGACGAGGACCAGGCTTCCGGCGCCGAAAAACGCCCCCGCGTTGGCGGTGTCGCCGCCGACGACCGCCCATCCCGCCAGACCGAGTGCACCCGCGAGCGCGACCCAGCCGACCTGGAATCCACGCGTCCTCCCACCGAGGCGGCCTTCCTCGATCGCTCCCGCCAGCAGGGCCCTCGGCGGTCTCGCGAACTGCCGCCTCATCGTGATCCAAATCGTGCCGGCGCACACGACCACCGACGCCAGCAGCCCGGTCACGAGCGTTCCCGGAGTCATATGAAACGAAAGCGGAGTCCCAGCCACCGCATCCCGCCACAGGGTCCCGAGCCCATGAATCATCGCGCGGGCGTAGCCGGCCCCGGCCACCACCCCCAAGAGCCCTCCCACCGCCGCGAGCACGATGCCTTCGCCCAGCCAAATTCGCCGGACTTCCTTCGGCCGGAATCCCACCGCCAGCAACGTCCCGACCTCCGGCAACCGCTGCTCGAGGCCGAACTGAAAAAGGAGCGCCATCAGCAGCAGCGCCGCCAAAACGAGGAAGAAGCTGAACCCGATGAACAACCCGCCGAAATCCTGCCCCGACGTCGCCGCGCGGCGCGCCTCGGATCGCACCGACCGAAACACCAGCCCCAGGTCCGCCGGGTCGAGGTTGGCGAGAAGATTCGCTTTCACGATCCGCTCGTACCCCGACGCGAACCCTCCTTCGGGAACCGGGTATCGGATCGCCGTGAGATCCCCAAACCGATTCGCCCACATCGCGCGCCCGGCGGACTCCGTAATGAACGCCTTCGGCGTGCCCCGGTAGGCCTTCCAATAGGCTTCGTCCTCGTCGCGGATCGTGTGGACCAGCGGGAATCCCGCGTCCCAGTCGTGGGTGCTCTCGGCCTTCGACAGCCCCGGAAACTCCGGCATGAGCGTGCGGTCGGCGTGAACGCCCTTCAGGGGAACCACCATCCGCACGGTGAACGTGTTGGTCTTCTCGACCAGCCGCGCTCCCGCCTCGGGATCGTAGTAGGCCAGTTCCACGCGGTCTCCGGGCTTCACCCCGAGATCCTTCGCGAGCCATTCGTTGACGACGATCTCGTCGTCGCGCATCCCGGGCGGCGTCCACGGCGCACCGGCGGCCGTGACGATCGAATACGGAGTCAGGCGTTCCCCCGCCCGGATCGAGTTCGCGAGGTAGGTCAGAACGGGAATCCCGTTCGTCACGAAAGCCGCCTCCTTCAAGTCCCCGTCCTGGTCGTTCGCGAATTCGTAGTGGTCCTGAACGAGACGCGTCCGGGGCGTCAAACCGGCGGAACGCACCGGGAGATCGAGGAAGATCCGGCGGGTCGCCACCTCGATCATGGGACGGACGAACTCCCCACCGGTGCGCACAACGGGTTCCTCGATCGTGCGCACTTCAATCTCCGCGTCGGACAACCGCCATCGACGCGCGAGTTCCTCGCTCACGTGTCGAAGTGTGAGATCGGAGTCCGCGGGCGTCGGCTGGCGCCCGATTCGCAGGGACCGCAGAATCATGTCACGGATCGATCGCGGCAGAAAGGCGCCGGAGCCTTGGATCCATTGAATCACCCGGGCCCGCCACGGCGAAGGGGGCGCCGCCAGACTGCCACCCCGCACGAGCAGCAGGTTCGCGCGATTGGTCACACCGCTCAGCCGCCAGAGTTCCTCTTCGTTCACGAAGGCGTTCAATGCCGGGCGCTGCCCCGATTTCAGGCTGAAATCACCGAACCCTTCGCCGTCGACCACATCCTCGACCACGACCCGCATCGCCACGCTGGCCTCGTTCCTCGGACTCAGAACCGCGTCCTGGGACAGCGCCGAGGGCTTTGGAAAGCGCAGGATCAGCGCATCACCCGGCTTCGCGGACAGTTGTTCCGCCAGCGCCCGGTTGAGCCGCACGCCGCCGGGAGCCGGTTTCGACCAACTTCTCACCCTCTCGAAGAAGGCCCTCTCCTCATCCGCCGACGCCCCGCCGAACGGTGTCCCTTGCGGTCGGCCTCGCCAGAGGGCCTGGCCGAGCATGGACAACCGCCGCGTCTCCTCGGGCGACATCGCCCAAAAACCCGGCGTGCTCCCCTGGATCTGGACCTGGTGCGCCCGCGCCGTTCCGTCCTGTCGCGCGGCCACCCCCCGAAGCACAAGGGCCCGCGTTCCCGTTTCCCCGACACCACCCCAGATCAGGTTCGTCGCGGCTCCGGGGGAATTCGCCGGCGCCGCGGGGTTCGCCTTTTTCAGCCGCTGAATCAGGTCCGCCCCGAACAACCGGTCCCCCGAGTCCAACGCCAGTTCCACGGCTCCCAGGCGCGCCTCCGCCCGATCCTTGAGGCTCTCCCTCACCGAATCACCGACCAGCAAGGCGCCGATCAACGCCGCGCTCCCGATCGCCGCCCCAAGCACCACGCCGAAATGCGAACGCCAGTGGTACGCCAGGGACCGGCGGATCATCCGGAATCGGGTCACGCGGCCCCCCCTTCACGGAGGCGTCCCTCGGAAAACACGAGGACGCGGCCCATGTCGCGCGCGAGTTCGGAGGAATGCGTCACAACGACCAGGGTGACGCCTTCCTCGCGGTTGAGTTCGCGGAGAAGCGCCGAAAGCTCGCGGGCATTGGTGTGATCCAGGGCCCCGGTCGGCTCGTCCGCGAGCAGGATTCTCGGCTGGTTGATCATGGCCCGCACGACCGCGACCCGCTGGCATTCGCCCCCCGAGAGCTGCCCCGGCCGATGCCCCACGCGATCGCCCAGCCCCACGCGCGCCAGCAGTTTCCGGGCGCGATCCGGCGCCGCCGTTCGCACGGCGCCGTCCTCGAGCGGAAGCGTCGGGATCAGGACGTTCTCGAGCACGGTCAGGTGCGGGAGCAGGTGATGGGACTGGAACACGAAGCCCACCTTCCGGTTGCGCACCGCGGCCAACCCCGCCTCGTCCAGCGCCCCGAGGTCCTGCCCTTCAAGGAGCACCTGCCCCGAATCCGCGCGATCGAGTGTTCCCAGGATATTCAACAGGGTGGTTTTGCCGGAACCCGACGGCCCCACCAACGCCACGGCCTCACCCCGTGCGACGGTCAGATCGACGTCCCGCAGGACGCGAACGACCGCTCCCCCCTCCGCGCCGGCGTAGTTCTTGCCCACTCCCCGAAGTTGATAGAGATCCGCGTCGGCCGGCATGCCCCCCAACCTTCGCAGGGAACGCGCGCGCGCAAGCCAAAAGTCGGACGCCCGAGTTTCGGTTGAGGCTCCCGGGTCCCGCCTGATACGTTGCGCGCCCCGTGGACGTGGAGCGTTGGGACGACTGGTTGGAGCGCGCGATCCTGGGCCTTGTTGCGGCGGCCCTGGGTCTTGCCGTGCTCGCCTTCGGCGGGGTCCGGATCCAGGAATTCCTGATCGTCGAGGGCCTGGTCGCCGCTTCCGCCGTGCTCTGGCTCGTCCGGATCTGGACGGTGCGCAGTCACCGCCTGCTCTGGCCACCCGTCTGCTGGGCGGTCCTGGCGTTCGCCGCGTGGGCGGCCTGGCGGACCTGGGAAGCGGAGGTCCAGGTCGTGGCCTGGAATGAATGGGTCCGAATCGCGACCTACACGACGCTCTTCTTCGTCGCGGTCAACAATCTCCACCGTCAAAGCACGACCCAGGGACTCGCGTGGTTCCTGATCGGACTCGCCACGCTGCTCTGTTTCTACGGCGCCTGGCAGTTCGCCATGTCCAGCAACACCGTCTGGGGATTCGACCGCGGCGAGGGTTACGCGCATCGCGCCTCGGGTTCCTATGTCTGCCCGAATCACTTCGCGGGGCTCCTCGAGATGCTGATCCCGATCGCCCTCGCCACCGTTGTCGCGGGCCGGATTTCTCCCGTCGGGAGAATCCTTCTCGCCTATTCGACCCTCGCGATGCTCGCGGGGCTCGCCCTCACGCTTTCGCGCGGCGGCTGGATCGCCGGCGGCGTGGGAATCCTCCTCGTTCTGGTTTCCCTCGCGCGGCACAGGGACTACCGCTGGGCCGCCCTGGCCTCGATCGGCGTGCTCCTTCTCATCGGCGGTGTCGCATCGACCAAGACCCGTTTCCTCCAGAAACGACTGGCCGCCGCCGACGACCTCAATCCCCAGGCCCGGAACACCCGCCCGATGATCTGGTCCGCCGCGACGAAGATGTGGCGGGATCACCCGTGGCTTGGGGTGGGGCCGGGCCATTTTTCGGTGCGCTTCAAGCAATACCGGACCCACTGGGTCGACGCGGAACCGGAACGGGCCCACAACGACTACCTCGACGGCCTTGCCGAGTGGGGCTTGGCGGGCGCCGCCGTCGTGGGCACAACATGGGTTCTGTTCGCCCTGGGCGGTCTCCGGACCCTGCGCCAGGTGCGCCGGGACCCGGGCAACATCGAAACCAAGCGGAGCAGCCGGTACACCTTCGTGCTCGGGGCGCTGTGCGGCCTGGGAGCCCTGCTGGTCCACAGTTTCGCCGATTTCAATCTGCACATTCCGGCGAACGCCATGGTGGCCGTGATCCTCCTGGCGCTCTTCACCGGCTATTCCCGGTACGCCACCGACAACGACTGGGTGTCTTCGAAGGTTCCATGGCGCGCGGGAATCAGCGTCGTGGTCGCCGCGCTGGCCGCTCTGCTGGCTTGGGATTGCTGGCATCGTGGCCGGGAGACCGCGGGATTTCTCCAGGGCCGCCGCGTTCGGGACGGTTCCAACGAACAGATCGAAGCCTTCCTCGAAGCCTGGAAGGTCGAACCGCGCAACGCGATCACGGCGTTGTACCTCGGGGAGGCCTATCGCGTGCGCAGTTGGGCCGGCGCGGAAGGGTACGAAAAACTCGCCGAGGAAGCGCACGGATGGTTCCAGCGCGCCGCCCTCCTGAATCCCTACGATCCGATCCCCCTCTTCCGCTCGGGTATGTGCCTGGATTGGATCGGTCGCCACGACGAAGCGGCACCGTTCTACGACGCGGCCGTGAAAGTCGATCCGCAGGGGCGCATCACCAGTTTCCACGTCGGCTGGCACCACCTTCAGAGCGGAGACCCTTCGAAGGCGCGTGAATGGTTCCTCCGATCGATCGAACAGGGCTACCCGCCCTACGGTCCCGCGGAAACCTACCTGCGGCTCATCGACCGCGATCGCGCGACGTCCCAGCAGCCTTCGCAGCGTTGAGCCGAGTTGGCAGGCTTCGTGGCCTTCCCGAGCGCGCCGTCTAGCCCGGTCCCGCCTGGCGGTGGCGCGCGATCAGGAAGTCGCGGATCACCGAAAGCTCCTCCTCGCCGGCGATGGTGTGTTCCTTTCGGAATTCGCGCCATTCGATGCCAAGGCCCGCCTTTCGCAGGGTCTCGATCTGCCCGCGGACGGGCTGGATCGGAATCAGGGGATCCGCCGTTCCGTGAGTGACAAGGAACCGCTGCTGCCGCGCCACAGGCGAAAGGCGAGTGACGAGCTTCTCCGGCTCGTGGACGTAGCCGCTGATTCCGACGCAGCCGGCGAGGACCGCGGGATGTTGCGCGGCGAATTCAATCGTCATCAGGCATCCCTGCGAGAATCCGAACAGGAAGGTCCGATCGGGGCGTTGCCCTCCGGCCGCGAGATGGTCGAACAACTCCGTGAGAAGCTTTCGACTGCGCTCGATTCCCGGCCCGGGAACGCTGGCGAAATCGTACCAGGAATAGCCGCCGAAATAGTGGTCGGGCGCGTTCACGAGCCGATACCCCAACCACGGCAGGCCCATGGCCTCGGGCATCCAGCGATACCCGGCCAGGCTGTCCCCGAGCCCGTGCATCACCACCATCAGCCAGCCGGAGTCCTTCTCGACGGCCGGCACCTGCAACGAATCCAGCATCGGCCGAGGTTGCCAAGCCGCCTCCCCCTGGCGCAACCCCGCACCGGACCCCGCACCGGATCCGCCCACCGGATCCTCTTCTTCTCCCATCCCTTTTCCGTGTGTTCGTGAATTCCGTGGTTGTTCAATCCCCGGCCTGGCTTCTCACGGCACCATCAGCCAAAGCGTTTTGAGATATCCCGGCTGGTCGCGGCTCGTCGGGAAATCCGGCGGCTGCGGGATGAAAAGACTCTTCGCCGCGCTCCGACCCGCCGCCGACAAACCCTCGGCCACGTTGGCGCGCCACCGTTCGGGTTCGAGACGCGAGGTGTTCGTCGAAGCCAGCAGAACCCCGCCCGGGGCGAGCACGCCCACCGCCAACGTGACCAGGGACGCGTAGTCGGATTCGACCCGGAACACGCCGCGCTCCTTGGACTTCGAGAACGTGGGCGGATCGATCACGACGACGCCGAAGCGCCGCCCCTTCCGACCCAGACGCCGGAGCCAGTCGATGGCGTCGCCATAGATGAAGTCGTGGGCGTTCGGATCGAAGCCGTTGGCTTCGAAGTTTCTTCGTCCCCAGTCGAGGTACTTCCGCGACAGGTCGAGGCTCGTCGCGCGGGCGCCGGCCGACGCCGCGGCGACCGAAAACCCGCATGTGTAGGCGAAGAGATTGAGCACCTCCGCGCCGGACAATCCACCCGGCCGCACGGGAAACTGCGGTCCGACCCAGTTGGTCTGAAGGCGCCGACGATTGTCCCGCTGGTCGAGGAAAAGCCCCACCGAATACCCCTCGCGGAAGCTCAAACGATAGCGGAGACCGTTCTCGCGAACGTCGAACTCGTCGGGGGCCGTCGCACCCCAACACCACTCGGGCGACGCCGACTCCGGATCGCTCGCCCGGACCTGCCGATCGAGGCGACGCCGGTAGATCCCCGTGGCGCCCGTTTCGCCGGCCAAGGACGTCAGCCATCCAGGAACGCCCTCGGCGCCGACGGCGCCTTCATCGTGGCTCGCCAGGAGGAACGCGCCCAGGCGGTCGACGTACCATCCGGGCCGGTCATCGGCCGCCCCATGGACAAGCCGGTACGCGGACGTGGACGATGGGTCGATGACGGCGCGGCGCAGCGCGGCACCCGTCGAGGCGTCGAAGTCAGGCTCGGCAAGAAACTTGACGGGCTCGTTGGTGGCCGGATGCCGCAACCTCAGCGCGCGCGCGTGAAGACACAGGCGTGAGTGGGGAGTTCCCCCGTAGAGGGTGTCGCCGAGGATCGGGATGCCCTCGTTCGACGCGTGGATCCGAATCTGATGGGTGCGCCCGGTCCTCGGTTCGGCCCTCACGGTCCAGCGCCCGTCGGCGCCCGACAGAACCGTGAACCGGGTCTCGGCTTCGAGTCCTTCGTCCGGGTCGTCGACGCTCTCGAAGCGGCAGGAAATCTTCCGGATGAACGAACGCGCGGTCCAGGAGTCGCGGCGCGGGTTGCGGTCGGTTTGGAGGACGTACTCCTTTTCGGCCCGGCGCTTCGAGAATTGCTTGAAGAGGGAGACGTTGCCGCGGCGGGTCTTCGAAAACACCAGGACTCCGGAGGTCTCCTTGTCCAGCCGTTGGAGGATCGCGAGGTCCGCCCAGCGCGGTTCCCTGCGCTTCAGCCATTCGTAGATCCCCTCGCCGGCGTGGAAATTCGCGGAATGCGTGTTGATGCCCGCGGGCTTGTCGACCACCAGCAGATCCTCGTCCTCGTGGAGGACCAGGGAGGGACGGACGCCGGGTGCAACGATCGCTTCCATCGCGGAGGCCGGGTCGGGCGACACTCGGTGCGTCACCAGAATTTCCAATCGGGGCGCGCGACGACCCAGACGGCGAGCAGGAAGTTGGTGATCGCGTGGGCGGTCATGGCATCCCCGATCCGGTTCTTGCGAAGCACGAGGCCCTGGTAGGCGATGCCGCAGAGGATACCGGCGAGCCACTGATGATGGGTGAACGCGAACACTCCGCAGGTCACGGCGAGGGAGACGCCGTGAAACCGGTTGAGCGGCACGCGCTCGAACTCCGGGCTGATCAGGTAGCGGTAAAGGAACGAACGGTAGAACACCTCCTCGAGCATGGGCACCAACGCCGTCGACCCGACCGTCCGCACGACCACGAAGAACCAGCCCATCGCGCTTCCGGCTCCGTACGCCGCGAACGGATTCCAGATCACGGGCGGCGTCTCCGCCGGATCCTTTCCGAAGCCCAGCTTGAACATGAGCTCGTCCTGCTTCGGGTAGAACGGATCCAATCCGACCCACATCACGAAGACCGCGACACCCACCGCCACGGCTTCCCAGCTGAACGCCCATTTCATCTCGGCGACCACGTTCCGGCATTCCCAAACCAGCCACGCCCCCACGACGGTCTTCGCGAGGTACCACCAATACCGCGACGTCTCCCCGCCGCTGGTCTGCAACGCGACCGTGATCAGCAGGAAGACGGCGAATGGAACCACACGCGCCAACAACGGGGATTTCTTGATCTCATCCAGCATAATTCCCGCCGCTTCAACGCGGCTTTTCCGATTCCGCCACCGTGTTCGTGACCGCCGGCTTCGCCTTCCACTTCGGCGTCACCGCGCCCTTCCGGATCTGCCAACCGAAAAAGAGAGCGAGCCCCACCACCACGACCAGCGGCGGCACGGCGATCAACGCCAGCCATCCCGCCCCGGTCCAGCGCCCTGCCTTCCCTCCGCTCACGCCCTTCGTCCCCCGCGCCCCGGACGGCGCCGACCCGTCGCCGCGAGCACCGATCGGACCGCGCGCATCAAGGCGTCCGCCTCGCGGTCGGTCCCGATGGTGATGCGCAAGTGGCGGTCCAGGGCCGGGTTCGCGAACCATCGAACCAGGATCCTCCTCTCGCGCAGCCGTTCGAGCCATTCGCTGGCTGGAGGCCCGGGCGGAGTCACCAGGAGAAAATTCGTCTCGCTCGGAAGGACGTCGAATCCCTCGGCCGCGAGCAATCCCCCCAACCGTTCCCGGGTCGCGATCACCTTCCGGAAATTGGTCCGGTAATAGGCGAGGTCACCCAGGGTCGCCTCGGCCGCGACCTGTCCCAGCCCGTTGACGTTGTAGCTGTCGCGGATCTTGTGAAGCGCGGCGACGAGGGCCGGATGCCCGACGAAATAGCCCACCCGCTGGAAGCAAAGCGAGTAGGCCTTCGAAAAGGTCCGCGCCACCAGGACATTGGCGAGTTCGAGTCCCAGATCCATGGCATTCCCGCGCGCGAAGTCCACGTAGGCTTCGTCCAGCACCACCACGCCCCGCGTCGCTTTAGCCAATGTCCGAAGTTCGGCGGCGGAATACCCCCTCCCGCTGGGCGCGTTCGGCGTCGTCACCAACGTCAGGGCGGTGTTGAAATCCCACAACCCGCCCCGCCTCAACTCGGTCACCGTCGGCATCCCGAAATCGGGTTTCAACGGGACCTCGTTCCGCGAAGCCCCATGCGCGTCGGCGAGGACCGGGTACAGCGAATAGCTGGGAGTGAAGTATTGAACCGTCGAGCGGCCCGGCTTCCCCGGAGACCCGTTCGCCCTCGCGTTGGCGCCCGCGGCCGCCGTCGATTCAGCCGCCGGCTCCACGAAGCACCGAACCGCCATCGCCAGCAGTTCGTCGCTGCCGTTCCCGACGATCACCTGCTCCGGCGCGCAGCGGTGCAGTTTCGCGAGCTTGCGCCGGAGACGCTCCGCCGAAGGGTTCGGGTAGAGCCGCAGACGCCCATCGACAGCCGCGCGAACCGCGACGAGGACCTTGGGCGACGGCGGATAGGGATTCTCGTTCGTGTTGAGCTTGATCAGGCCGCGTATCTTCGGCTGTTCGCCCGGAACATACGCGTGAAGCCCCCGCACGAGTGGACGAACCCAACGGGATGGGCCGCCGGCCGGAGTCGAGATCGATTGGGAGGTCGCCATGGTGGCCGACGGATAGCGCGTGGGATTCGGATATTGGGATAACCTTCGTTTCAACCGGTTCAACCCTTGCCGAAGCGAATTCGCGCCGAGTTTCCGTGCGCGTCCAGGCCCTCCATCGCGGCGAAGGCGCCCACCCCGCCCAGCGCCTTGCGCAACGAGGCCTTGCCGTACTCCACCACGCTGGTCCGCCGTTGAAACTGGTCGACCGTCAATCCCGCGAACGAGCGCCCCCCACCGCCGGTCGGCAAAACGTGACTGGGCCCCGCGACGTAATCCCCGAGGACGGTCGGCGACCACGAACCCACGAACAAAGCGCCCGCGGTCCGGATCCGCGCCGCGATCGCCGCGCCCCGGCGGGCGTGGATTTCGCAGTGCTCCGGCGCCAGTTCGTTCGCGACCGCGATGGCTTCCTCCATCGTCCTCATGTGGATGAGCCAGCCGTTGGCCTGAAGCGCGGCCTCGATGAATTCGCGCCGGCTCAATCGGGGCAACTGCCGCGCCACTTCCTTCTTCACCGCCTGGATGAGCTTCGCCGAAGGAGTCACCAGCCAGACACGCTCGTGACCCGATCCGTGCTCCGCCTGCGCGAGGAGGTCCGCCGCCACGAACGCCGGATTCGCGGAATCGTCGGCCAGCACCAACACCTCGCTGGGCCCGGGCAGCAGGTCGAGCGCCACCTGCCCGAACAACAGACGTTTCGCCGCCACGACGTACGCATTGCCCGGCCCGAAGATCTTGCTCACCGACCGGATCGTGCGCGTGCCGAACGCCATCGCGCCGATCGCCTGCGCGCCGCCGAGCTTGTAGACCTCGGTGGCGCCCGCCGAACGCGCGGCAAAAAGGAGCGCCGAATTCACCGACCCGTCCCGGCGCGGCGGCGTGCAGAGCACGATCTCCGGGCACCCGGCCACCCGCGCGAGCGTCACCGTCATCAGCGCCGTCGAAACCAGCGGCGCCGTCCCACCCGGGATGTAGATCCCCACCCGCTGGAACGGGTCAAACTTCTCACCCACGCTTCCGCCATGGGAATTGCGCATGCGCCATCCCCGGCGCAGCGATTTCCGCGCGAAGGCGGAGACGTTGCGGTCAACCTCCTTCACCGCGGCGCGCAACGCGTCATCCGCCTGCACCGAAGCCGACAGGAACTCCGCCTTGCCCACGGGAAAGGCGTCGGGCTCCAGCCGCACGCCGTCGAACTTCTCAGTCAACTCGGTGAGAGCCTCGTCGCCTCGCTCCGCCACGGCATCCAATACGGAACGCGCCCCGGCTTCGATCTTGGCATCGTAGAGGCTCGAACTCCCGGCCATGCGGGCGAGTTGCGAGACGAAGGTCGCATCCGATTGTCGGAGCAAATTCATGCGCGGTCGACGCTAGGAGGGATTGCCAACCAAGTCAAAAGCCGCGCCAATCATCACTCAACGACCCAGGATCCGGATCAGTTCACCGGCGCCGGCGTGGGTCGGATCGATCGCAAGCACCCGCCGGGCCGCCTCCCGCGCCTCAGCGCGCAGGTCGGACTGCATCAGGACGGTCGCTCGGGCGTACGGAATCCGGGCGTCCCTCGGATTGGCTCGTTCCGCCAGTTCCAGCATCGTCAGGGCGCGGCCCGAGTCCCCCCGTTGCTGATACGCCAACCCGAGATTGTAGGCGGCGCGGTCGTTCGACGGATCCAGTCGGAGGGCCTCCTCCAACGCCGCCACCGCCTGCCCGAGATCCCCCACCTCAGCCCACGCCAATCCAAGGCGGTAATGGTTCTCACCCACGTCCGGCTGGATCCTCGCGGCTTCCCTCGTTTGTTCCAGCGCCTCCCGGGATCTTCCGCTCAAACTCAGCGCCACCGCCAGGTCCTGCCGCAACGCCGGTGATCCGGGGTCCCACGCCACCGCCCGTTGATAGTGGGAGATCGCCTCCTCCATCGCGCCACGCGCCAACGCCGCAACCGCCAGCTGCGCCTGCCCCGTCGGTTGATCGGCGTTCAGTCGGAGCATGTGCGCCAATTCCGTTCCCGCCGCGCCCTCCTGGTGGCCCTGTCCGCGAAGCGCCCAGGCCGACGCCACCCGGACCCCCCGGGAACCGTCAGTCAGCCGCCCGCGAACCGCGGAGGCCGCCGCGGTATCTCCTCCCTCCACCCGAGGTGCCAAGGCTTGGACCGCCCGATGCCGGACCATCGGATGCTCGTGACCCAGCACTCCGATCAACGCGTCGCGCACCGGTTCGTCATTCACCCACCGCGCGAGAAGCGCCACCGACGACGCCTTCCACGAGGGTGTCTCGTTCGATCGCAGGAGCGCCAGCAACCCGTCGCGCGCCGACGGTTCGCCGCGCCTTCCCCGGGCCATCAGTGAAGCTCGGGCCCGCGCCGGACGCTCCATGCGCGGACCGTACCAGGTCTCGCACGCCGCCAGGGCCCAGTCCGCATCGCGATCGGAGTGGCATCGGTTGCACGCATTCGGGATTCCAAATTCCTTCGTCAACTTCGGGTCGGGAGTCGTGAACCCGTGGTCGTGGCGCGGATCCCGCCCCATGTAGACCGTGATCGGCATGTGGCAATCGACACACCGGCTGCCCGCCTCGCCCGGACGATGAAAGCTGTGCCGGACCGGGTCGATGATCGGCGATCCCTGACGCGAGCCGTTGTGGCAGCGGAGACACAGGTCGTTCCCGTCCAGGAGGGGTTGCGCCTTGTGGGAATCGTGACAGTCCAGGCAGGTCACACCCGCCGCATGCATCCGGCTCCCGAGAAACGCCGTGAACTCGTAGTCCTCCTCCCGAACCTGACCGTCCGGATAGAACACTTCCGTCTCATCGACAATCGAGAGGAGGAAATGGTCCCAGAAGGACTCGCCGGGAACGAAATCGCCGGTGAGCTCGGCGCGCCGGGCATGACACGGAGCACAAGTCTCCATGTGCTCGGCCGGCGTGCGCTTCACCAGGGTCGGGTCCTTCTTCCCGGAATCGGTCCACGCCCGTTGCCAGCTCACGTGGTCGCGCATCGGACCGTGGCAGGCCTCGCATCCGACCGTCGGCTCCGCCATCGCCGACCGGTAGGCGTCCGTGCCCGGATCGTAGTGCTTGCGAAATCGTGTGTTGTGGCACGTCCCGCACATCGTGTTCCAGTTCATCCCCCGTCCGGTCCAATGCCCCCATTCCCCGGGCAGCCGGTCCTCCGCTCCATACACGTTGAACCACTCGTTCAGCTTCGGATCCCACGACGCCTCGAGGGTCTGAAGCCGGCCTCCGGGAAATTCGACAAGGTACTGCCGAAGCGGTTCGTGCCCGATCACCCGCGCCACCGGCATCGCGTCCCGCTTCCCCGCCACGCCGTCCGCCCGGACCGTGGGACGGCCGTCGTTCCACGAAACGTCCGTGGTCTGGCTGCCGTGGGAGAAGCTGCGGCCAGGTTCGAAGGCGATCCGATCGAGCGCCTCATCCACGGGACGCTCGGCCAGCCCGTGATTCGAGCCATGCCACGAACCGTGCTGGGTCCCGTGACAGTCTTTGCACGACTCCGATCCCGCGTACCGCGCCCAAACATCCGGATCCGGCCCGAAGACCCACGCCTTGGCCGAAACGTCCGAACGGGAACCCTCGGAGCCCGGTCCCGGTCCCGGTCCCGGCGATGGAAGCCCCGGCGACTTCGGTGCTCCGGATGGCCACACAAGCCAGACGACCGCCAGGGCGCCGGCGAGGCTCAGTCCGATCTTCCATCCCACGGACGAACCGCCGGACTTGGGACGCTCCTCGCCTCCGGTTTCAGATGCGGTGGCCTGGGCGCGATGAGGCGGTGTTCGAGGTTTTTTGGGCACGGGAAACTCAACCGGACTCCCGAAACGGTGAGGGCAAAAGACGACCGCATCAACCGCGAACCTGGATCAGGACCGAAACCAGGTCTCTAGTCGCGCTCGTCCGGCCCCACTTTCTCCTTCCGTGTTTTCAGCGTGCTCCGTGGTTGAATACCAAGGAAGGGCCACGCGTGTGTACCCTCGCCCGCGGTGTCCCCGCGCTTGGCGACCCGAGCCCCGTTCGGCATCATCCCGCCGCCATGCCGCCGCATTCACTCGCCGGACGCCCCGCTCCGAAGGAATCCCTGATCGATCTCGAGCAACTCGAGCGCGCCTACTACGAGCGGTCACCGGACCTTGGCCAACCGTCCCAGGCGGTGAGCTTCGGCACCAGCGGCCATCGGGGAACCTCCGCGCAGTCCACGTTCACTGAAGCCCACATCCTCGCCATCACCCAGGCGATCTGTGAGTACCGACACGCCCAGGCGATCACGGGCCCGGTCTACATGGGGATGGACACCCACGCCCTCTCGGCCGCCGCCCAGCGGTCCGCCCTCGAAGTCCTGGCCGCGAACGACGTTCAGGTCCTCGTTCAGCCGAACGGCGGGTTCACGCCGACTCCGGCGGTCTCCCACGCGATCCTTACCCACAATCGCGGACGCACCCAGGGCTTCGCCGACGGCATCATCATCACGCCGTCGCACAACCCGCCCACCGACGGCGGGTTCAAGTACAACCCACCCTACGGCGGTCCGGCCGACAGCGACGTGACCAAGGCGATCCAGGACCGGGCCAACCAACTGCTCCGGGAAGGCAACAGGTCCGTTCGGCGGATGCCCTACGAGCAGGCGTCCCGCGCGGCGACGACGCACTCCCACGATTTCGTCCTGCCGTACGTCCAGGATCTCCCCAACGTCGTGAATCTCGCCGCGATCCGGGACGCGCGGGTGCGGATCGGAATCGATCCGCTCGGTGGTGCCGCCATCGGTTTCTGGGAACCCGTCCAGCGCCTTCACGGCCTTGACCTCACGATCGTCAACACCCAGGTCGATCCCCGGTTCGCGTTCATGACCCTCGATCACGACGGCAAGATCCGAATGGACTGCTCAAGTCCCTACGCCATGGCCGGCCTGATCGCGCTCAAGGACCAATACCAGGTCGCCTTCGGCAACGATCCCGATGCCGACCGGCATGGCATCGTCACCCCGGGGGGACTCATGAATCCCAACCACTACCTCGCCGTCGCGATCCGGTACCTCGTTCAGACCCGCGACCGTTGGCCCGCCGCGGCGCGGATCGGCAAAACCGCCGTCAGTTCCCGCATGATCAATGCCGTCGTCGGATCGCTTGGACGGTCCGTCCTTGAAGTCCCCGTTGGCTTCAAGTGGTTCGCGCCGGGGCTGTTCGACGGCTCAATTGTTTTCGGCGGCGAAGAAAGCGCCGGCGCGAGTTTCCAACGCTTCGACGGCTCCGCCTGGAGCACCGACAAGGATGGCCTCATCCTCGGCCTGCTCGCGGCCGAAATGACCGCCACCACGGGCAAGGACCCCGGGGCGCACTACCAGGAACTCACCCGGATTCACGGGGATCCCCGGTACATCCGGATCGACGCGCCCGTGACCCCCACCCAGAAGGAGGCGTTCAAGCGCCTCACGGGCGAAGCCGTCACCACCACCGAACTGGCCGGCGAACCGATCCTTCAGAAACTCACACACGCTCCCGGGAACGGCGCCCCCATCGGCGGCCTCAAAGTCGAGACCGCCAACGCCTGGTTCGCCGCCCGACCGTCCGGCACCGAGGACCTCTACAAGCTCTACGCCGAAAGCTTCCTCGGCGAAGCCCACCTCCAAGCCGTCGTCCAGGAAGCCCAGGTGCTCCTCGCAAAAACCCTCGGCAGCTGAGCCGACGGACCACACCACACCACACTACCTCACCTCACCCCAGCCTCGGTCGAAGCAACGAATCGTCCCGATCGCGAATCACGCATCCCTATTCCACCCCACCCCCGACCCAGTCCAATTCCGCCCCGCCCCGTCCCGTCCCATCCCGTCCTGACCATCCCGTCCCGCACAAGAATCCCTTCATCATGAGCGTTCTCATCGTTGGATCCACCGCCCTCGACTCCATCAAGACTTCCACGGCTGAAAACCCAAGGCTGCTCGGAGGATCCGCCAGCCATGCCGCCGTCGCCGCGAGTTACTTCGCACCCGTCCGTCTGGTCGGGATTGTCGGGGACGATTTTCCCCGCAAATACGTCCAGCTCTACAAGCGCCACGGAATCGACCTGGCCGGCCTCAAGACCGAGCCGGGAAAGACATTCCACTGGGCGGGCGAATACGAGGTCGACATGAACAACCGTCGAACCCTCGCCACCGAGTTGGGTGTCTTCGAAACGTTCTCCCCGGACCTCCCCAAGGCGTACCGGTCGACCCCGCTCGTCCTGCTCGCCAACATCGGCCCCGACCTCCAGCACCATGTCCTCGACCAGATGAAGAAACCCCGCTTCGTCGTCGCGGACACCATGGACCTCTGGATCAACATCGCCCGGGATTCCCTGGTTCGGCTGCTCAAGCGCATCGACGGGTTCGTCCTCAACGACAGCGAAGCCAAGGCCCTCACCGGCGAGGACAACGTGTTCGTGGCGCTTCGCAAACTCCACAAGCTCGGTCCGTCCCACGTGATCGTGAAGCTGGGATCCCACGGCTCAGTCCTCAGCAGCCCGCGCGGACTCTTCCTCTGCCCGGCGTATCCGCTTCAGAACGTCGTCGACCCCACCGGCGCCGGCGACTCCTTCGTCGGCGGCCTCATGGGCTGGCTGGCCTCCGCCAAGGGGTCCGTCGAATCCAACCTCCGGGCCGCCATGATCCGAGGCTCGGTCGTCGCCTCCTTCTGCTGCGAGGGCTTCGGACTCACCCGCACCGACCGGATCCGTCGGGCCGACATCGACCGGCGTGTGGCCGAACTCGCGAAGATGACGCGGTCCTGAACCGAAATCGCGTCCAATTCCAGGAATCCGATGGACGTCCCTCGGTTTCCATCACTAGCGTCCCTCCCGTCGGTCGGCAGCCAACCCGATCATCCATGTTCGCGCCTCTCGCCGGCTTCATCGCCGGACTCCACCACGTCGTCACCGGCCCCGATCACCTGGCCGCGGTGGCCCCCCTGGCTGTCACCGATCGGTCCGCGGCCTGGCGCGGTGGATGGAATTGGGCCCTGGGACATGCGGGTGGAGCGGGGTTCCTTGCCCTGATCGCGATCGCCCTCCGGGAAGTCCTTCCGTTCGACGTGCTCCAGATCTCGTCCTGGGCCGAGCGCCTCGTGGGCGTCGTGCTCGTGGGAATCGGCCTCTGGGGCCTGCGCAAGGCGCTCACCCAACGCGTCCACGCCCACGTCCACGAACACGACGGGCACCGGCACATCCACGTTCACGCTCATTCAGCCGGGGAGGCCCACGACCCCGCCCGCGCCACCGCGCACCGCCACGGGCACGCGGCCCTCGCCATCGGGACCCTCCACGGACTGGCCGGAGGTTCCCACCTGCTTGGAGTTCTCCCGGCGCTCGCCCTCGACACCGCGGGCGCTGTTTCCTATCTCGCCGCCTACGGACTGGGAACCATCGCGGCCATGGTTTCCTTCACCGCGCTGGTGGGCCTGGCGTCGCGCCGCGCCCGTCACGCGGGAGTCATCTGGCTTCGCGGATTCATGACCGCGTCCTCCCTGGCGGCCCTGGCGGTCGGGGTTCTTTGGATCGTTCAGGGCGCCGGCGAACCACCCGCGCCCCACGCCTGATCTGATCGCGTCCCGATCGCCCGAATCCCGCCGACGTCGGGTCAGATCCGCACTTTGAACTGCTCGCCCTTCTTGAGGCTCCGCGCGAACCCGGCCATCAGTTCCGGAATCCGAGTCAGATCCTTGAGGCTGACCACCTCGACCGGTGAGTGCATGTACCGGTTCGGCAGCGAAATCAGAGCGCTGGGAATGCCGCCCCGCGTCCAGAAGATGGCGTCCGTGTCGGTCCCGGACGTCCCGGACTGCGCCTCGTGCTGCAACGGGATTTCGAGAGACTTCGCGACCTTCTCGAGGCGCCGAACCACTTCGGGATGATTCGCCCCGCCGTGGGTGACCGTCGGGCCGTCCCCGACCCGCACATCCCCGTGAAGGGTTTTGCTCACCGACGGGTAGTCTGTCGCGTGGGTGACATCCACGACCACCGCGACGTCGGGCTTCAGGGAATAGGCGATCTGCCGGGCACCGAGCAACCCGATCTCCTCCATGATGTTCGACACGGCGCACACCTCGGCCTTCAGGCCCTTTCCGTTCTCGCTCAGCAACCGCAGGGTTTCCGCGACTGAAAACGTTCCAATCCGGTTGTCGAAGGCCCGGGCCACCGCAAGGTCCCCCCGCAGCATCTCGAATTCATCCACCAACGTCACCGGATCACCGATCCTGACCACCTTCGCCGCCTCCTTTTTCGAACCCACGCCGATATCGATGAAAAGGTCATCGATCCGCGGATACTTCTTTTCGCCGTCGGCCTTGGTCAGGTGCGGAGCGACATTTCCGATCACCCCCAGGACCGCGCCGGCCTCCGAGTGGATGTGCACGCGCTGAGCCCGCGAAACCACGGGATCCACCCCGCCCATCCGCCGAACGTACAGGTACCCGTTTTCGTCGATGTAGCTCACCACCATGGCGATTTCGTCGGCATGGCCCGCGAGCATCACCCGGGGGGATCCCCCCTTGTTGAGCACGGCGACGCAGTTTCCGTAGTGGTCCGACCACGTTTCGTCCGCGTACTTGGCCGCATAATCGAGCCACACCCGCTGGCCCCTCGCCTCGTGCCCCACGGGACTCGGTGTGTTGATGAGGGTCTTCAGAAACTCCAGGGATGCTGGTCGCATGCCGCACTCTGCCCATAAATGAGACTGTTATCAAACGCGGAGATGAATAAGGCATCGGAATTGCTCGTTGACGCTAGCCCCCCCCCCGGTAGCATGCCCGTCACGGTTGTTTCCGAACTCGAACCTTAAGGAACCAAGATGCCAGTCAATGTCGCAATCAACGGCTTCGGCCGTATCGGACGCCTCGTCTTTCGGGCCATGGTGGAACAGGGCCTCGTCGGCAAGGAGATCAACGTGGTGGCGGTGGGTGATATCGTGCCCGCCGACAATCTCGCGTACCTGCTGAAGTACGATTCCACCCAGGGCCGTTTCAATGGAACCGTCGGATCCAAAAAATCGGCGGCGGATAAGGAGGAGGACGATATCCTCGTGGTCAACGGCCAGGACATCCGGGTCGTGAGCGGCCGCACCCCGGCCGACCTCCCGTGGAAGGCCATGGGCGTCGACATCGTGATCGAGTCGACCGGCCTTTTCACCGATGCGGCGAAGGACAATCCCAAATCCGCCTACGGCCACATCAACGCCGGCGCCAAGAAGGTCATCATCTCGGCACCCGCCAAGAACGACGACATCACGGTGGTCATGGGCGTGAACCACGAGAAGTACGATGCCGCCAAGCACCACGTCCTCTCGAACGCGTCCTGCACCACCAACTGCCTCGCGCCGGTCGTCCATGTCCTGCTCAAGGAAGGCTTCGGCATCGAGGAAGGCCTCATGACGACCATCCACGCCTACACCGCCACCCAGAAGACGGTCGATGGCCCGAGCAAGAAGGACTGGAAGGGCGGACGCACCGCGGCGCAGAACATCATCCCTTCGACCACGGGCGCCGCGAAGGCGGTCGCACTCGCGATTCCCGAGGTCAAAGGCAAGCTCACCGGCATGGCGTTCCGCGTGCCGACCCCCACGGTGTCGGTCGTCGATCTGACCGTGAAGACGGTCAAGGACACCAGCTACGCCGAGATCAGCGCGGCGATGAAGAAGGCCAGCGAGACCTACCTCAAGGGGATCCTCGAGTACACGGAGGACGAGGTCGTCAGCACCGACTTCATCCACTGCAAGTCCAGCTCCGTCTACGACAAGGGTTCGGGCATCGAGCTGAACAAGCGCTTCTTCAAGCTCGTGAGCTGGTACGACAACGAGTGGGGCTACTCCAACCGGGTCGCCGACCTCGTCCGATACATCCTCAGCAAGGGAATCTGATTGGATCCCAGGGGTGCGGCCGTCGCCCACCCCGCTCACACGCGCCTTTCACCAGGGCGGTCCTTCACAGGGCCGCCCTTTTTTTGTCCTGATCCATCCAACGACCACCTGGATTAAATGATGTAGAATTGACATCGCATGCGCCACGATGTGTAAATACCAGCATGGTTCGCACCCAAATCCAGTTGCCGGATGAGCTGTATCAACAGGCCAAGGCGTTCGCGGCCGATCGCGAACTGTCCCTCGCAGAAGTCGCTCGGCGCGGCATCGAACTGTTTATCGCGCGGTATCCCTCCAAGCCGACACCTCATCGGCTTTGGCAACTGCCTCGCGTGGACGGCGGAGGATTGAAAATTCCATTGGAACAGCTTCGTGACGTCTCCGCGCTGGATGAATCCACCCGGAGTCTGTCATGACCTCGATCGACACCAACATCCTTCTGCCGGCGGTCGAAACGTCGCATCCGAAACACTCAGCCGCCGCCGCCTTCGTGCAGTCGCTCCACGACCGAAAGGACGTCGCGGTTTCCGAATTCATTCTTCTCGAACTCTACGTCCTGCTCCGCAATCCGGCCGTTCTGATGAAACCGCTCGGTTCATCCGCCGCCGTGGATGTCTGCGAAGCCTTCCGACAGCATCCGCGCTGGCAAATTCTTGGTTTTCCACCGGACAGCCGCGCCTTTCATGACGCGCTCTGGCCTCGGCTCCGGCAGCGCGATTTCGGTCGACGCCGCGCCTACGATTCGCGCTGTGCCCTTGCCTTGGTGGAGCAAGGCGTCACCCATTTCGCCACGGTGAACGTGTCGGACTTCAAAGGCTTCGGTTTCACCCAAGTGTGGAACCCGCTGGATTGAAGGACCGGAATCGCCGCCCGCCTGGCTCGCCCTCTCCGGCACCTCACGCTTTCGTTCATTTTCCCCGGACCAACCCGACCACCACACCGTGGATCAGGTCCTCGGTCTCGGGAGCCAACCGCGCCGGCCGGTCGTAGTACCACAACGACGACTCCGCCTCGTACCCCCCTTCGGCCAGGATGCGCTTCGACGGGATGTAACACGGAACGTCGTTCGCATAGGCCGTGATCCACAGCGTTTCCCCCGGAAGCTCCCGCTTCAGGCGGAGGGCGTAGTCGACGACGACCTCACCCGGCAGGAACACCATCGAGAACCCGTCGCCAAACCGCCAGGCCTGGGCCGAGTACGGAAGCGTGGTGGGCAGGGTTTCACCCCGGTCGAGACGGGCGAGGTTCTTTTGCGCGTGGTACCCGACGATACCGGATTCGGACGCCCGCTTCCGCCATTCCTCGAGCGAGGGAAGCGGCTGAAAGTTCAGGTCGAACGCCTGAAACGCGGTTTGCGGAATCCGAGGGATTGAAAACAGCTCGCCGGAAGCCATGACGCGGCTTGCCTCGGTGGCCAGGGCCCGCCCGTGCGCCCGCGCGAGGGCGATTCCGAAGTCCTCACCTCCACGAGGCGACGGGTTCGTGTCCGCACCGCAACCGATCGTGATCAGGGCGACGGCGCCGGGATGATCCTGTTCCAACGCCTCCTGGGCGAAGCCCGCCCAATCGCCGTGATGCTGGTTGATCTGGTGTCCGAGGGTCGTGCAGTGGCACGCGTAATTCGCGACCACGGCCCGGACCCTGCCGTCGAGTTCCCGCGCGACCAGAATGGGGAGGGAAGGTTCGACCGGTCCGCCTGCGGTTCGGCGGTTCGCTCCAAAGCCGACCCGACCTTCCCCGCGAGACAACGTGCCCGGCCGTCGGTCCGCAAGGGCCGCCACGACCACGGCTTCGAGGTGATTCTTCAATTCCTCGGTGTACCGGTCGATCGCGGATGCCTCCTCGTCGGTCAGGTCACGCACGAAGATGTTGGCGGCGAATCCCCGGACCATCGGTCCCGAATGGGTGTGCGAGGAGGCGACCGCGAAATTCTCACGTTTCAGGCCCACACGACGCTCCAGCCGACGGGCCACCTCGTCGATGATCAATCGCGACACCCCGCAATTGTCGACCGTCACGAGGACCCTGGGACCCTGGCGGTCGCTTCCCATCGCGAGCGCCTTCGCCCAAAGCCGCTGGGCAACGCCCGTCGATGGCCCCGAACGCGCCGCGTACCCGGTCAATCGGATCGGGTACTCCGGAGTCACATCGACCCGGGCGACGCCCAAGGCGAGTTCTGGATTGGAATGCGGGGCCGAACACCCGGCCCAACCGCCCGCGACCATTCCCAAGCCAAAGCCGAACCATCGCCAAAGAGCCATCGCATTCATGGAGTGCTTCCATCCTCCCGCCCGGATCCCACCGGTGTCAACGCGCCCCCCAGCCACAGGCCGGACACGGCGTCCCGTCGATCACCCGTTGCTCAAGGTTCATCCGATGGAGACGGGCCCTCCTCCCGGAAAAACACGCGGGACATTTCGAGAATCGCTCGAGATCCCAGGTGTCGGCCTCTACCAGGCCGCCGCCAACACGGCTCTTCTCGAGCAGGACGCGCTCGAGGGCCTCCTCCAGGGTCGCCAGATCGGGAGGCCGGAAGCGTCCTTCCCGTCGAAGCGCCTCCAACGCGCCGTTCCCTTCGCGCACGGGAATCAGCGACACCCGCCGGGCGCCGATCGCCCAGGCGTGAGTCGCCGATCGGACCGCCCATTCGACCGCTTCCCCCGGGGCTTCGAACGGCGGCTGAACCAGGACGAACGCACGAAAGGCAACCCGTTCACGGCGCAGCGCCTCCGCGGCTCGGTCGAATGATTCCAACGTCACCCGTTTGTTCAGGGCCTCCAGGACCGCGGGATTCACGGTCTCCAGGCCCATGGCCACCTCCAGTTCGGTGGGCGGCAGGTCCGATCCGGCAAACGGGGCCGCCAATCGGTCCCGCAAGCGCCAGCATCGGTCGCCCACGAGGGAGGGATGGCTCTCGACGATCAGGCGTCGAAACGAACGGGCCAGCGACGCGATGGGCGGGTCCGCGGCCGGCGGGATGGCGCCGGCGTCGAAGTAGCTGCCGGCATTGTAGAGCTTCAACTCGCCTGGAGCAGCCGCGCGAACATCGGGATCGCCGAACGCGAGTTGAAGCTGCGCGACGAGGTCGTCCGCGGAGACGGAGGCGGAACCTGTCAATGTGTGGCGCCAGAGGTCGCAGAACACGCAGCGCCACGGGCATTCCCTGTTGGTCAGCAGGACCGTCAGGACGGATGCCGAACCACCACCGATCGAGGACTCCTCCTCGACGAACCATCCGGCCGGTCTTCTCGGATCGAGCGACTCCCGAATCGCGGGCCGGTGGTCGAGGACCCACCGGTCCCTGTCGCGCGGTTGACTCGGGTAGGGCAATCCCCCGGGAGAATCAGAGGTACTCGTTGATGATCGCCTCGAGCAGCTCCTGTCGGCCGGACTCGAGGTCGTTCACCTCACCGAGGTTCAGGGCGTGCTTTTCGCAGTCCGCGAGGGTCGCGCGTCCGGACTCGATCCGCGCTCCGATCCCGGAATCCCAGCTGCGATACCGCCGTTTCACGAAGGCCTCCAGGCGCCCGTCCCTTCGGATCGCCGCCGCCGCCTTCAATCCCCGGGCGAAGCTGTCCATGCCCGCGATGTGGGCCATGAACAGATCGTCGAGCTGGAAACTCTCGCGCCGCACCTTGGCGTCGAAATTCACGCCACCCGTGGTCAGGCCGCCGTGCTTGAGGATCGAAAGCATCGCGTGGGTGGTGACGTACAGGTCGGTCGGGAACTGGTCCGTGTCCCATCCGAGAAACGTGTCGCCCATGTTGGCGTCGATGCTTCCCAAAGCGCCCGCCGCGCCGGCGACTTCCAGCTCGTGCTCGAACGTGTGACCCGCCAGCCAAGCGTGGTTGACCTCGAGGTTCAGTTTGAAATGGGACAGAAGGTCGTATTCGCGAAGAAAATTGAGGCAAGCCGCGGCGTCGCTGTCGTACTGATGCTTGGTCGGTTCCTTTGGCTTGGGTTCGATGTAGAACGGCCCCTTGAACCCGAGCTTCTTCTTGTAATCCACCGCGAGGTGCATGAAGCGCCCCAGGTGATCCATCTCCCGCTTCAGATCGGTGTTGAGAAGGGTCGAGTACCCCTCGCGACCACCCCAGAAGACGTATCCTTCGCCGCCCAATTCGTGGGTCCATTCGAGGGCCTTCTTGACCTGCGCGGCCGCGAAGCAGAACACGTCCGCGCTGCAGCTCGTCGCCGCGCCATGCATGTACCGCGGATGCACGAAGTTCTGCGCCGTCCCCCAAAGGAGCCGGATGCCCGTGTCGTTCTGAAGCTTCTTCAACTCCTTCGCCACCGCGTCGAAGTTCTTGTGCGACTGCGCCAGGGTGCGGCCATGCGGAGCGACATCGCGATCGTGCCAGCAGTAGTATGGCGCGCCCAGCTTGCCGACGAACTCGAACATCGCGCGCGCGCGCATCGAGGCTTCCTTGACGGTCCCCTCACCCGCCTGCCAGGGACGCTGCGCCGTCCCCCATCCGAACATGTCGGCCCCCGTCCCCCGCATCGTGTGCCAATACACAACGGCGAACCGAAGGTGATCCTTCATGGTCTTCCCCTCGATCACCTCCGTCTCGTCGTAATGTTTGAAAGCGAGCGGATTCCGGGAGTCCTTGCCTTCGAAAGTGATGGAAGGGATGCCAGGGAAAAAGGTCTTGGGCATGGCGCGTGGGCGTGAAGCGTGGACTTGGAGCGTGATTTAACGGGCCCGCAGGCTAGGCGGCCGACCCGAACCTGTCCAGCCACGCCCAACAGCAACAGACCTATCCGCCCCACCGATCCGATCAGACCAGCGAAACCCTGCGCTCCGGCTTCACAATCGTCGTGCCCGCGATCCGGTCGTGCCAGGCCTGGAATTCCGCATCCCAACTCACCCAGAAGAATCCCAGACCCAACGGAACCAGCGACACCACCGCCCCCAGCACCCGGACCACCGCCGTCTGCCAGTCCATGCCGCGACCATCAAGACGCACCAATTTGAGATTCAGGACGGAGCCGCCGAGGGTGGTCCCCTTCCAGGCCCAGAGAAGCCCGTGATACAGGGCCAACAGGGCCCAGAAAGCCTGCGCACTCTGGAAGGTCGCCAGATTGATCGCCCCAATGAGGACGATGTCGATCAGGGACGCACCCAGCCGGGGCCAGAATCCCACGCGCGGCATCGCGAGGTCGTCCATGGGTCCCAACCCCATCGGGACCACCCTCGGAGGGACGGAAGCCGAAGTCGCGGAGGCCGAAGCGGAACCTGAAGCCGACGCCGAACCCTCGGCGTACGGAGGTGGCGTCATCGGAGGTGGAGTGGCCGCGGACGGCTGAGGCTCCCCGGAAAGCGGGCCAGGCGTCCCGGGAGCGCCCGCCGGCGTCGTCTCGACGGCGACCGCTGGGGTGGATGCCGCCGGCTCGAATCCGTGCGTCGCGGGCCCGGGGGTTCCGGAGGCCAGGGCCGTGGCCGCCGCCATGCCCGCCGTTCGCGGCGCGCCCGACCCGGGACGCTGCTCTTTCCGGATGGCATCCAGGATCGCGATGATCACGGCACCCACCCCGAGGGGAAGCGCCAGCGCGTACACCATCATCCCGACGACCGGAATCATGTAGCAGAGATAGAGAACCACCGAACCCACCACCACGGCTCCGACGGGGTGGGTGAATCCGGTCAATCCGGTCGCTCGCGTGATCGCCGCCCCGGCCGCCCCGTAGGCCGCGACCCGCCCGAAGATGCACACCGCCAAAAACGCGATCCAAATCAGGAAGGGAGCGATCACCGTGAAGCTGAGAAGCAACGAGACCGGGCCGACCAGCACACAGGCCAGCAACCCGACCAGGAAGGAGCGCGCCGGCTGGTCCCGCACCAGGTTCATGCACTGGCCCAGCGGCCGCGCCAGAATCAGCGCGACCATCACGTGGAACACCAGGAACACGCCCGCCAACACCCACACCCAACCGACGCGCGGCGGAAACGGCCGGAGGAGAAGCGCCCCCTGCAGCAGATAGTCCTTGGCTCCCTCGAAATAACCCAGCAGGGGCCCCAGCGACACCACCTCGGGACTCGACCTCAGCGAGGCCGCGGGATCCACCTCCGGCGGAACACCCACCGCGAGGAGTTCTCCATCCAGGTCCGCGGTCGGACCGAAACGGCCGTGGGACAGAATCAGCGCCGTGTCCCCTCCGATCCCACCCGTCACGTCGGCTTCACCGAACACGACGACAACGTCCCCTCGCACCCGGCCCTCGATCCTGAGTTTCCCGAAAACCACGACCACGTCCCCGCGCACGTCTCCTTCGATCCGGGCGTCTCCATGGACGACGACGACCTCGGAGGCGGATTGACGAGGACCCACGGTGGCGCCCGATCCGACGGAGACCACTTCGCCCAACCGTTGGCGTGTGGCCGCCGGATTCGGCTCCGCGGTCGGCCGAGGGGAACCGGCCTCCCCCCGGGACTCCGAGAGGGAAGGATCGCGATCTGTCGGCGAAGACTCGGCGGGGGCAGCGGGTGGATTGTCGGGAGTGGGCGGCTCCGCACTCCACACGCGGGCCGGGTCGCTGAATCCCAGCCAACCGATCGCGGTGAGGACCGCGAGGACCAACCCGATTCGACGTTTGCGACAAGGCATCATGGCTACTCCAAGTGGATTCGTTCTCTTCTCTTCTCAATGGCGATGCATCGCGAGGCGCCAGCAGACCGTGCCCAATCCAATCGTGGTCAGATAGCTGACGGCGGCCACGCACGCGGCTCCCCAAACGACCCAGGTGCCCGCCGATCGCGCCAGCACCCATAGGGCGGACCCGAGGGTTTCGAAAACCGATCGAACCAGGGGAAGACCCGCGAGCCAGGGTCGGATCTCGGCGGTAAGGGCCGACAGGGTCACACCGCTCGACAGACCCCACATGACATAAATCATCAGCGCCGAGAGCGCCGAACTCCCGGTCAGGAAGATCAACCGCGCGCCAACCGGCCAGTGGGAAAATGACTTCCGCCACCAGGGCGCGGCCTTACGGGCCTCAATCGCCTGGAGCACGCGGGGCAGCAAGGTCTCCGGCGCCGGACGGTCCGGCAGGCGCCGCAACTGGCGGTCGATGAGCTGTTCCAGGTCCTCGTCCGGATGGGGCCTCATGAACAACGGATGTCGGATGATCTTCATAACGTCTTGGCGGATCCGGTCGAATCCGCGAACTCCTCCCGATTCACTCCCAGCTTCAATTTCTTTCTCAGGGTCTCCCGCCCCCGATGAATGTCGGTCTTCAATTTGCTCAGTGAAATCTTCAGTCGCGCCGCGATCTCCTCATAGCTGAGATCCTCGAAATGGTAGAGAACCAGGGGCACACGCTGGCTGGCGGGCAACTGCTCCAGGACCCGCTCCAGAAGATCCCGGCGATCCACGGCGCTGGCGTCCTGAACCGTCGTGTCCTCCACGGGCACATCCCAGGGGCGTTCGTCGCGTTCCGAGCCCTCGGGCGCCAGTTCCGAGAAGAACCTCCAGCGGGCGCGATATCGTTGCAAGTGGTTGATGCACAGGTTGCGAGTCACGGTCTTCAACCACCCACCCGCCGTGACGCTCATCCTCAGATCGTCGTAGTGGTCGAACGCGCGCAAAAAAACCTCCTGGGCCACATCCTCCGCCTCGGCGTTGTTCGCAAGCAACCGGTAGGCGGTCGAATAGACCATTCCTTGGTAGGACCTCATAAAGTCCTCGAAATTGTTCGGGTTCGTCGTCACCTGTCCTGCACCGCACCGGCCTGGACACACGCCCTACCACCCGGCGACGCCCCGGCAGGTTGCAAAGGGTTTCCGACCCCCGACCCCCGATCCCGACCCAAACCCCTCGTCCCTATCGGTGCGCAAATGCTGATACCATCCCCGAACCGCCCGGCCCGAGAACGCACCCTCCCCCCCACGAGGCGCAAGAACGCCCCCCGCACACCGGCCCGCGCGCTACTGACGGCCGTTGTACCAGCTATCGGCGAGCTTCGCGATCACCGCCGGCCGCGGCGCCCCATCGAACGCCATGACCCGGTAGCGGAGCACCAGGGGACGTTCCGGGGTGATCTCGACCGCGCCGGGACCCGTGATGCTGGGGTTGATCAGTCCGATGCCTGGAACGACGTGCCAATTGGTCGGTGGATGCGTCTTTCGTCCGATCACCACCACCGTCGACTGTTTTCCGTCGGAATAGGTCGAATGAAGTCCGTACCAGGTGGCTTCGGGCCAGTTCGATTCCGGCTCGGTGTGCTTCGGCGGAGCCAGCGTCACCGGCCCTCCCGGACCGATGGGCTGGATCTTGGCGTCCTTGCGAAGGCGGACCGCAAGGCCTCCAAAGGCGGATCGGGCGAGCGTGACGGGCGCGGCGACGGAAAGCTGAACCGTCAGTTCCAGGGCGGTCGCGCCCTCGATCAGCGCGACTCCAGCCCTCAGGTCCTCGGCGATCCAGCGGGCGCCGTCGACCTGCCATTCATTCAGGGCGCGGAAACGGATGTAGCCGAGCCCGGGCGCCGAGGTTTCGATCCCCTGATTGACGATCTGGCGCCCCTTAATCGGTGCCTTCTCGCCCCATCCCCAGAAATCCGACTTCTTGCCACTTCCGATCATCTCGACCCATCCGAAAAAGACGCCGCGATGATGGCGATGATCGTCCGGCCCGACCTCGGTCACGGGAATCCCCCCCGGTGTCTGGAGCGGATGAAAGTAGCAGGCGCTGGACACGGGGATCCCGCTGCCGAAGGGCTGCCGCAGCTGGTAGGTGCACAATTCCCGGGTGCCATACCGGACCTGAACCTTGTCCGGCTGGCGGACCAGATTCATCTCCGGGGGCTTCGAACGTTCCGCCGAACGAGCCCACTCGGGTGAGCCCACCGCGAGCGCGCCGCCGGCCGCGAGGGTTTTCGCCAGGAATTGGCGCCGTGTTGCAACGCCTTGAAGACCGTCCCGTTCGGCAGGTTCGCGCATGCCCAAGGCTTACGGAGCCTTGGGCCCGGCCGCAACTAGTCCGTTCCGTCGGCCAGCCATTGGACTGCCGTGACGGCCCGTTCAACCGAACCGGCGCTTCAACCGCCAGGAATCGAACGCGAGACGCTGCGGACCCGTCATCCGGGCGAAGTCCGGCGAGCCGTCCGAATGCTTCGGCCACCCACCGGCGGCCGAATCCCCCGCGCCCTCGCGTCCCGCCAAGGGCTTCGTTCCGGCGGTCGCACCCTGGGCCGCCGCCGACGACGACGACGCCTGCGACGACACCGCCGCTGGCGCCGGGGTCGAAGGCTTCGCCAGGGGATTGTCGCGGATCTCGCCCGTGGCGCGGCGGGCGGGCGCGCCGTCGTAGCTCATCGCCTGATCCGTCAGCCGGAGGTCCTCTTCGAGGCCGCGGTGGGGGCGGATACCCTTGCCCTGCAACACCCCGTGATACGCCCGAACCGCTTCATCCGGGGAAATTCGGCCGTCGGTGATGAGCCGCAGCATCTCGATGAAGGCGAGCTGGTGTTCCGCGTTGTTGATCTTCCGGCCGAACAAGGCCACGCGCGCGCCGTGTTTTTGGGCGTCGTGGATGAGCCGGAACGCGTCGTAGGTCGTTCCCGCGCTTCCGCCCAGAATGCCCACGACGAGGTTCGGATCGTACTGCGCCAACTCCTCCATCGCCTTCGGGCCGTGGTACACGATCTTCAGGAACACCGGCCGGCCCGCGTCGGGGACGCCCGCGAGCGTCCTCAGGATGTTGTCGTTGATGAATTCCCCGAGCTTCTCGGGCGGAATCCCGCTCGTGACGTTCGGGTCGAAGACTTCCAGGAAATGCCGGAACGTCTTCCGTTCGGCTTCCTCGCGGAATTCCTTGTACCAGAGCAGCGCCTCGCGGTCCTGGTCGAGTTCGTTGACGAACGTCACGGAATAGAGTCCGAGGTTCGCCCCGGGGAAGGTTCCCCCCGTCCGATCGCATTCCACTTCACCGCACTGGATCTGGTCGATCGAAGCGCTCCGGAAAGGTTGGGAAGGTTCCCGGGTGTAGCAGCCGTGGCGGGCCGCCCAAACGTCGGTCGTGTCGTTCGCGCGCGCGGCCGGGGTGACGGGCCCGTCCCGGAACAGACCTTCCTTGATCGCCAACTGCTCGCTCACGTACGCCGACATCAGCATGATGTCGACGATCTCCTGGTGGACGATCTCCCGGATGATATCGAGGAACTCCGGGAGATTGCGGTACCCGAATTCGTCCCGCGACCACACCTCGGGCGAGAACTGCGCCGGCCGGGCCCCGCGCCGGGCGAGGTACCCCCGCGGCCCCGGGGCGCGGACGCCGAACGCCATGTCGGCATCCTTCGCGTCGGCGAGGATGAAAGCGCGCGAGCGGGGATTGGACCGGATCTCCGCGAGTTTGGCGTCGAGCGACTTGTTCATCGCTTCAGCGTTTCATCGCTTCTGGGCGAGGATCTGTTCGGTCACGGCCTTGACGAGCGCCTCGGCGTCGGGATCGAGACCCGCCTCGGGTTCGGTCCGTGGCGGAACGCCGCACACGACGCCCGGGCGCCAATCCGCGTTGTCGCACAACTCGCATTCCTTGAGGCCGTGGCGCGGGTCGGGGATCCCGAGGCTCTGCTTGATCTTCAGCAGGTCCTGAAGCTGGGCCGGGGTCATGGTCTGCGGCGGCTTGCCGAGCTGCGCGGCGACCAGGACGGTCCGGCAATAGGCCTCGAGGATCTCCATCTTGAAGTACGCGTCCTCGACGTCGTTGTGGCTCCACGTCACGACCCCGTGATTGGCCATGAGGACCGTGTTGTGCTTGTCCACCAGGTCCGCCACCAGCTTCCCCATCTCCGGCGTTCCCGGGGTGCGGTAAGGCGCGATCGCCACCGACGCGAACACCTCGTATTCCGGGATCATGCAGGTCGGGGGTTCGACGCCCGCCACCGCGAACCCGGTCGAATAGGGCGGATGACAATGGACCGTCGCCTTCGCCCTGGGCTGCCGCTTCATGATCTGCAGGTGCATCAGGATCTCGCTGGTCCGCTTCTTCAGGCCGGCCTTCTGGTTCCCTTCGAGATCCACGAGACACATGTCCTCCGGCTTCATGAACCCCTTGCTCACCAGCGTGGGCGTGCAAAGCGCGAGGTCGTCCGCCACACGGATCGCGATGTTCCCGCCGTTGCCGTCCACGTACGCCCGCTGCCAAAGCCGGCGCCCGATGTCGCAGATCTGCTCCTTCAGCTTCTGCATCTGGGGCGTCGCGAAGAAGGCCTCGAGTTCCTCGGGCGAGCTCGATGCCGAAACCTCTTTGGCGAAAGTCGAGGCCGTCCGGCTC